>JBEIKS010000020.1:0-15358 GCA_040379625.1 Burkholderiaceae bacterium | reverse complement strand
TCTGAGAAGGGCATTCAGACAGGAATGACGTGAGCTCAGTTTTAAACTGGCTGTACGTTTGGTCTGGTTTCGGCCAAGTGCCCACAGGCAGATGCTTTCTGGCGTATGTACGAAGGTATTTGTCTTCGTCGCACTTGGCATTGTAGATGACACGGGCGCAACCTATCCACTGGCTTTCAACGGGTGTCTGGTCGGCTTCGCATTGGCTGTTGTTCTTGTTTCCGGTTTTCAGTGCCTTGTTTTACAACATTTTCCGCTTGGCCATGAGTCATTTGGTGGTACATGCCATTGAATTTGAGAGCTTTACGTTCAAAGAATTCTTGCAACGTTCCAAGGCCAAAGGCAAAGACAATCCTTTTCGCCTCTTTGCGCTTGCCTGTCTGGTGTTTGATGCATTTGTGGTGGTGACATTGCTTCAAATGGATGCGCTGCACGCAGTTGAGGGGGCATCGCTGGTCGAGGCTGCCAACAACGCTGTGAGTCCCTGGCTTGGCGATCCCAGTGCGCTAGCGCTGAGCATGGGTTTGTCGGTGTTTTTTGCTTCTTTCATGGCAGACAGTTGCCGTTTAAGGGGGGCAGCCAACGCTGAAGACCTGCTGCAGCAAAGCAAGGCACTGTTTTCAGGGCAGGCACGGGTAGCGCTTGAAATCTCCCGGCAAATTGCCTCTGCCTTGGGCAGCACGCAGGTGCATGTGTATTGTTGGCGGGCTCCGTCAGCGCCGCACAATTTGGGGTCTTTGGATTTGACCACCGGCCTGACCCATTTGTCTGACACGTTTTCCGAGTTCGGCATCGCTTCCAGCGAGGCACGGCAAATGAATTTGCTGGAGTTGTGGCAGCGCATTGTGCATCCGGAAGACTTCCCTGTTTTAAAAGCCGATCTGAACGCCTATCTTGCGCGTGAAAAAGACAATTTCAAGCGCGTGGTCAGGGTATTGATGCCCGGCGACAATGAGGCTGTGGTGCGACTCCAGGGGTTTGCGGTCTGGAGCAGCCTGAACAACCAGCCCCTGTTGTTTCAGGGCACGCAGATCGACATTACCGAAGAATCGCTGGAAAACTTTCAGTTGGGGCGTTCCCGCCGGCGGCAGTTGCAAGCGCTCAATATTATCGGGCACGATCTGGGCACGCCTTTGGCCTCAATTTCCATGTCTGCCGACCTTTTGCTGGCGCAGTCGGACAGGCTGGCATTAAATCCTATGGTCAGCCGCTACTTAAAGAACATCAAGACCGCCAGCATGCACGCCAGGGAATACCTGGACTCCACCTTGCTGTATGCCCGCGGTGAAAATGAAAACAAGTCTGATGGCTTGCAGGACATTGCGGCCAAGGACTTTGTTCGCGGTATTGTGTTGAAACATCTGGACCGGTATTCCGCCGCGTCAGACAAAGTTCAAATCGAGATCGACAACCGCCTGGTGGTTAAAAAAGTGCGGCGGTTTGCATTGGAAATGGTCATGAACAACCTGATTTCCAATGCAGTGAAGTACGCGCCGCTGCCCGGCTCAAAGGTAAGGGTCACTGTAAAAACAGCCGAACCGGGCGAGCACCCGGTATTTTCTGATACAGCCGCCACCATTATCGAGGTACACGACGAGGGCATTGGCATTCCCGAGGAATTTCGAACCAATCTCTTCAGTTCCTATGCCCGTGCAGGCAATGTAGACGATTTGCCCGGTTTGGGCTTAGGGCTCACCATTGTCAAACAGGGCTGCGAAATGCTGGATGCGCACCTTGAAGTGAAAAGCAAGCCCGAGCTGGGAAAAGGCACTTTATTTAGGTTGGTGCTGCCTTGCGAATCGGTAATTGCTTAACCACGCCCCGGTACTGACCAACACCAAACCCAGCACCACCCAGGGCGACAATACCTCGTTGAGCAAAGGCACTGCGGCGACACCGGCCAAGGCCGGTATCAAGGCCATCAGGGTGCCCAAGCGAGTGGGGCCTATCAAAGCCACGGTTTTTACAAACAGCACCATTTGTATGGTGGTGGCGAACACCCCCTGGTAAATGGCTTGCAGCGCCACGGTTTGCAGCGGGGCTTCCAGAATGTTTTTCGGCAAGAACAACAAGTAGGCGGGCAGAAACAACAGGGCGGTCAGCACATTCACTGCAATGGTGGCATTGAGGGCGGGCGTTTTCCAGCGTTTTAGCAGCACGGAATAACTGGCCCAGCAAATCGAGGCGGCCAGCATCAGCAAATCCCCTTCAATGGCTTGCGGATTGAAGTGCACCGCATCAAAGGCCAGGCTAACCAAACCGCTGGCAATAACGAACAAGCCTGCCAACCGGCTCTTGCCCGGCTTTTCTTTCAATACAAACCACGCCAGCACTGCAATTAAAAACGGTTGTGTACCCGGCAGCAGAACACCGGCATGCGCCGCCAGTGTCAGTTTGAACCCCATGAATGCAAAGCTGGCGTAGGCCAACCCTCCCACCATGCAGAGCGCCAGATATTTCCGGGTGAAGAAGTTTTCCCGCCCCCGAAAAAACCAGATGGGCAACAACACCGCGGCGGCCGTGGTGTAGCGCAGCGCAATAATGTCCCAGGGGGTCAGTTGGCTGATACCCCCCATGCGCGACACCAAAATAAAACCCGTCCAGATGGAAATAACAATGGCAGCATAGGCATAGCCCCGCAATGGCGGAGCGGTTTGAAGTTCAACTGACACGTAAGCCTTATTTTGTGACCACGAAACTGCCCAGATGCGTGGCAACCATGACGTAACTGTCTTCTGGCAGTTGTTTGCCCAGTTTGCGGATGATTTTGTAGCCGACGCCCTTGAGCAGCCCAATAACGCCCCCCAAGGTTTTATCCACCACCAAGTTGAATTTCATGATGCGCTTAGGGTCTTCAACCACGTGAACAATGGCGGCATCGGTGGCTTCAATCAGAATCTCAATGCCTTGCTCAATGTTGGTTGAGCTGCCGTCGATCAAACTGGTCAGGTTCAGCGATGCTTTTTCGGACAAGGCCACGCTGATCGGCAGTTTCAGGAAATGCGCTTGGTCGCTGCCCGGTTCTGCCTTCACCACGAGGCTGTCGAAATGGTGAATCACTTTCACGACTTTTTCAGTGGCCAAAAAACCGGAAATCCAACCCATGTAGTGGCGGGCCTTGCTTTGAATTTCTTCAATCACCGCTTGGGCTTCTGCCAGCGTTTTAATGTCGTGTTTTTCATTGACTTGTTTTAGCAGTTCCCCAAAACAGGTGTCCAACAGTGCGCAATAAACCTCTGTGAGCATGGCAACACTGAGTTTTTTGTCTGCGTCGCTCAAGCCGTTTTTCGCTTGTGCCACCAAATACGCCAGGTCGTCGGCGGTTTTTTGATCAACAGTGAACGTCAGGTAAGGGGTGAAAGTCAGGTAAGGAGTGGTCATGTTGCTTTTTAGTCCGTATTCAATAAGGGAGTGAGCAGGTAAAGGCGTCTTCGGTGCCTGCGCACACATTTTAAGTGGGTTTCGCTCCAAAGAGTGAAAATTTGACTTGGATCAAGATTGCAATTAATTTGCACCGGCAAACTCCCAGCATGAATCGTTGCCTTGCCACCCCACTTGAAGCCTTGGCTGACACAGCTGTTTCCGACATGGAATTTGCAGTTGATGGCATGACCTGCGGCTTGTGTGCCTTCGAACTCGAACGTTTGTTGCTGAAGTTGCCTTGGCTGGCATCGGTTCAGGTCAATCCGGTTTCGCAGTTGGCCGCCGTCCAAGTCAAACATTCAATGCCGGGCGCACCCACTTCTGCATCTGCCTGTTTAAATCATTTTGCCGGGTTGCTGGCCCACACGCCTTACCGTTTGCTCCCCTTTGACCCTGTGCATGGCAGCAAGGCTTCTGCGCGTACGGTACGGCAAGCCTTGTTGCGTTTTCTGGTCGCCTTGTTGATCTGGATGCAAATCATGATGTACAGCGCCCCCGAATATTTCTACACCGTGGAGGAGCTCACGCCACAGGCTGTGCTGTTGTTGCGTTGGGCACAGTGGATGTTGAGCCTGCCGCTGATGTTGTATTGCGCCCAACCTGTTTTCAGCGCCGCATGGCGGGCCTTGTATTTACGCCGGGCCAGCATGGACCAACCCGTTGCAGTGGCTTTGGTGTCAGCGTTTGTGGTGAGCAGTCAGTCCACGTTTTCAGGCGATGGTGTCGTCTGGTTTGATTCACTCAGCATGTTTTTAACCCTGCTGCTGGCGGCGCGTTACCTCACGCAGGGTTTGCGACACCAAGCCTTGGCGTGTGTGAGCGCAGTGTCTCCTGATTTGCCTGAACTTGTGTTGCGTAAATCCGGGCAAGGTTTTCAATCTGTGCCTCGAACGCAGTTGCAAATACACGATGAGTGCAAGGTGTTGGTGCAACAGGTGGTGCCTGCAGATGGTTTCTTGCTTTCAGAAGCGGCGTGGGTGTCTGAGGCCATGCTCACCGAGGAATCCACGGTTCTGCGAAAACACATGGGTGAATTCATTCGCGCAGGCAGCCGTGTGCAGTCGGCGGCTTTGTTGTTGAAAGTGACGGCAACGGGCGCGCAAAGTTCGTTGGGGCGCATCGGGCAATCCGTGGCCAAGGCCATGCAGCACAAGCCCGCCATCGCTGCGCTTGCTCAGCGTTGGTCGCTTTGGGTGTTGCTGCTGTTGGTGTTGTTGTCCGTGGGCTCGGGTCTGTTTTGGGAGTGGCAAACGCCGGGGCGTGGTGGGTCTGTGTTCATTGCCGTGCTAATGGTGAGTTGCCCTTGTGCCATTTCCTTGGCCGCACCAGTGGCGCATTGGGTGGCAGGTATTTCATTGATAAAAAAAGGGGCGGTTTTAAGCAACCCGCAGGCCTTGGAATTGTTGCCTGAAATGACAGACGTGGTGTTTGATAAAACCGGAACGCTCACCCAATCCGAAGGGCTCACACAATTGCACTGGTTTGATGAAAGCCAGCAGGTGTTTGATACCTTGGGTTTCACTGCGTTTCAGTCATTTTTAGCGGGTATGGCGTTTCATTCCGAACATCCGGTGGCGCGCGCCTTGGCGCAACATTTTCAGCAAATGAAGTTGCCATTGGTTAAAACTTTGCTTAAGCCAGGGGCTGAGTCTGCAGAAAAAAACTTAGAACTTACCGAGCGGGTGGGGCAAGGTTTGGAGGCGCGTTTTAAAAATGGCATTGCACGCATTGGTTCTGCCGAATTTTGTTCAGCCAGCGTGCAGCAGCAAACAGACCACGATGCGCAGTTGTGGGTGAGTTACCAACCCGCGCGCAAATTGCCGGTGTGTCTGGCGTTCGGTGAAGTGCATTTCGGCATACGGCACGGATATGGGGCCTTGTTGGACTCGTTGCGTAAAGCGCACATGCAGCTGCATGTGTGGTCTGGTGACCAAACCCGGCGTGTCAGGGCGCTTGCGGAACAACTGCACATTGCCGACTGGAAAGCGAAGCAATCCTCGGAAGACAAATTAAGTGCTGTCACGGGCCTGCAACAAAGTGGCTGCAAAGTAATGATGGTGGGCGACGGTTTGAACGATGCCCCCATCATGGCTCAGGCCCATATTTCCGTGGCGATGGTGGGTGCCAGTCAGGTGGCTGCACAGCAGGCAGATATTTTGTTGCTCAACGGCGATTTAAATACCCTGCGCTACACCATTGAGTTGGCGAACAAGCTCAGGCGGGTGGTGCGGCAAAACCTGGTTTGGTCATTGCTCTACAACCTTGCAGCGGTGCCGCTGGCCTGCTTCGGTTTAATGCCGCCTTTGTGGGCGGGAGTGGGAATGGCACTGAGCTCATTGCTTGTTTTAGGAAATGCCCTGCGTTTAAAAAATTGAATGCAGTTTGTGAATAAAAAATGGAGTTTTAAAATGGATATTCTTTTTTTATTGATACCGTTGTCTGTCGTTTTGATTTTCCTCATTGTGGTCGTGTTGGCGTGGAGTGTGTTGTCAGGCCAATTTGATGAACTGGAAAAATTCGCAGAACTCGCGTTGGACGACGCAACGGATTGATCTGGATCAACATGCTTTTTTAGTTTTGCCATCACACTGCCCATGGTTTCAACAACTCATGGGTTCTTATGCGAAGTGGCGCGGCGAAGCAGGAAAATTACAATGACAAGGTGGTCAGGCTTTGCAGTTTGGCAGCAGTTGTCTGGGGTGTTGTGGGCATGGCGGTGGGCTGTTTTATTGCCGCCCAGTTGGCGTGGCCTGAATTGGGTCACGGTATTGCCTGGTTGAGCTATGGCCGTTTGCGGCCCTTGCACACCAATGCCGTCATTTTTGCCTTCGGTGGTTGTGCTTTATTTGCCACCAGTTACTACGTGGTTCAACGTACGTGCCATACGCGTTTATTTTCTGACGCACTTGCAGAATTTACTTTTTGGGGCTGGCAGGCTGTGATTGTGGCCGCGGTCATTACCTTGCCTTTGGGCTACAACCAAAGCAAGGAATATGCAGAACTTGAATGGCCCATTGATATTCTCATCACCGTTGTGTGGGTTGCGTATGCAGCGGTATTTTTTGGTACCTTGGCCACACGCCGCGTTAAGCACATTTATGTCGCCAACTGGTTTTATGGCGCTTTTATCGTGGCTGTTGCCTTGTTGCATGTGGTCAACAGTGCAGCCATTCCCGCGGGTTGGTTGAAGTCCTATTCTGTGTATGCAGGCGTGCAAGACGCCATGGTCCAATGGTGGTACGGGCACAATGCAGTAGGATTCTTTTTAACCGCCGGTTTTCTGGGAATGATGTACTACTTCATTCCGAAACAGGTGGGTCGCCCGGTGTATTCCTACCGGCTTTCCATTGTGCATTTCTGGGCCCTGATATTTACATACATGTGGGCCGGTCCTCACCATTTGCATTACACCGCACTGCCTGACTGGACCCAGTCGCTGGGCATGGTTTTTCCTTGATATTGCTGGCGCCGAGTTGGGGCGGCATGATCAACGGCATCATGACTTTATCGGGTTCCTGGCACAAATTGCGCACAGACCCGGTGCTGCGTTTTTTAATTGTCTCTTTGTCCTTCTACGGCATGTCCACGTTTGAGGGGCCGATGATGGCCATCAAAACAGTTAACGCATTGTCGCACTACACCGACTGGACCATAGGCCATGTGCATTCCGGTGCCTTGGGTTGGGTGGGGTTGATTTCCATGGGGTCTTTGTATTACTTGATTCCCCGCATGTACGGAAAACAGGAAATGTATTCCAAGCCCGCCATTGAATTGCATTTTTGGGTCTCCACCGTGGGCATTGTGCTGTACATCGCAGCCATGTGGATTGCCGGTGTGATGCAGGGCCTGATGTGGCGCTCCATCAATGCCGATGGCACGCTGACCTACACCTTCGTAGAAAGCGTGAAAGCCACTTACCCGTTTTATGTGGTGCGGTTTATCGGTGGTTTGCTGTATGTCTTTGGCATGTTGGTCATGGCGTGGAACGTATGGCAGACCTCTAGAAGCAACCGGTTTGTTCCCGTTCCAGTTCGCACTGTTACCCAACTGGCTCACGCTTGAATTGAATTGGAGTTTGCAATGAAGTTATCGCATGAACGCATAGAAACCAATTCCTGGCTGATGCTGGTTTTGGTGTTGCTGGTGGTCTGTGTGGGCGGCTTGGTTGAAATTGTGCCCTTGTTCTATCAGAAATCAACCACGCAGGTACATCCTGGTTTGAAACCCTATAACGCATTGGAATTGGCGGGTCGCGATGTGTATCAGCGTGAAGGTTGCTATGGTTGCCACTCGCAGATGATACGCCCGTTCCGTTCTGAAACACTGCGCTACGGCGAGTATTCCAAGGCCGATGAATCTGTCTACGACCATCCTTTCCAATGGGGCAGCAAGCGCACAGGTCCTGATTTGGCGCGTGTGGGTGGCCGCTACAGCGATGAGTGGCATCGCCTGCATTTGCTCAATCCTCGAGATCTGGTGCCTGAATCAAACATGCCCGCCTACCCGTGGCTGGAACAGGCTGCGCCTTCAGCAGACACCATGCGAAAACACATGCAGGCGCTGCAAAAAGTGGGAGTGCCTTATTCTGCGCAAGACTATTCCGCAGCCGATGAGCTGATGAAAAACAAAACTGAACTGGATGCCGTGGTGTCGTATTTGCAGCGGCTGGGTCGCTATTAAAGAGGTTTCAAGATGGATTTGAATACATTGCGTGTGGTGGTGACGGTTGTTTCATTTTTATGTTTTTTACTGATTTTTCTGTGGGCTTACAGCCGGAAAAATACCGCGGATTTTCAGCGCTTGGGGCATGAGTGTCTGGACCTTCCGCCCAGCAACACATGCAGGAAAAAAACCACTGCTGAAAAAATCGATGGGGTGTGTCCATGAGCGATTTCACGCTGCCGGTTTTGCCGGTTCTACTTTGTATTGTGGTGCTGTTCAGTGTTTTGGTGTGCGGTGTTTTTTTATATGTTCAGGCCATGCAGAAAGTGCGTTTGTCTTCTGACGAAAATTCCAACACCACAGGTCATGTGTGGGATGAAAATCTCAAGGAACTCAACAACCCCATGCCGCGCTGGTGGATGTGGTTGTTTTACGGAAACATTGTGTTTGCGCTGGTCTACCTGTGGATGTTTCCCGGTCTCGGCGGTTTTGTGGGCATGCTGGACTGGACCTCGGAACAGCAGTACCAGACAGAAGCCAAAAAACTCAACGACGACATTGAACCCCTGTATGCGCAATTCAGAACCCAGCCGCTGGAGGCTGTCGCCACCGATGCGCGCGCCAAAGCTGTTGGCCAGCGTTTGTTTCTCAACAACTGCGCGCAATGCCACGGCTCGGATGCCAGAGGCAGCAAAGGCTTTCCGAATCTGGCAGACCAGGACTGGCTGTACGGCGGCAGTCCGCAAGCCATTCAAACTTCAATTGCCAACGGGCGCAAGGGCCTGATGCCTTCAATGCTGGCGGCCGTGGGTGATGTCAAAGACGCACGTCAGGTGGCGCAATATGTGTTGTCACTTTCCGGGTTGGAAAATGATGCGGTCAAGGCCCAGTTGGGTCGGGAAAAATTCAAAGCTGTCTGCACCGGTTGCCATGGCAGCGACGGCACCGGAAATCTGCTGTTGGGCGCACCCAATTTAACCGACAAGGTGTGGCTGCACGGTGGCACGGAAACCGCCATTGTTGAAACCATCAGCAAGGGCAGGGCAGGCAACATGCCGGCCCATGAAGCCCTGTTGTCTGCCGATCAAATCCGCTTGCTGTCTGCCTATGTCTGGGGTTTGTCCAACACCGTTCAAACTGCATCGGTACAGTGATGTTTCCTACAAGGGGCAAGCCAATATGAGCACCTCAGAATACGGTTCCCCGCTGTCTGAAAAGCCGATTCAATGGGTGTCCATGTGGCAGGGCCATCAAACCGTGCAGCCCCGCTGGATATGGGGCTCATGGACCGCCAAGCGCTGGTTGATGGTGTTGCTGACACAAGCCCTGTTTTATGGTCTGCCTTGGCTGCACTACAACGACAGGCCCTTGGTATTGTTTGATTTACTGGAGCGCAGGTTTTATTTGCTCGCGTGGGTGTTTTACCCCCAAGACCTAATTTACCTCACTGTGTTGTTGGTGATTTGTGCGCTTGCGTTGTTCCTGTTCACCACGGTGGCCGGACGTGTGTGGTGTGGTTTTACCTGTCCGCAAACGGTCTACAGCGAAATTTTTATGGGCATTGAACGTTGGTTGGAAGGCGACCGTTCATCGCGTTTGAAAATTGATGCGCATCCATGGCGCTTTCCAGGTGTGTTGAGAAGGGTGGGCAAACATGGCGTGTGGTTGCTGATTGCCGCTTGGACAGGTTTTAGCTTCGTGGGTTACTTCACACCCATTGATGCGCTGGGGCAGTCGCTGCTGCAAGCCAAAGCCAGCGGTTGGGAAAGCTTCTGGGTGGGGTTTTATGGTTTGGCCACGTATGGAAATGCAGGTTTCATGCGGGAACAGTTGTGCAAATACCTTTGCCCTTATGCGCGGTTTCAGGGGGCCATGTTTGATGCCGATTCCTTGATCGTTTCCTACGACGCCGCCCGTGGCGAGCCGCGCGGCACGCGTGGGCGCAAAGACGATTTTTCTGCCCAAGGTTTGGGCGCCTGCGTAGATTGCGGTTTGTGTGTTCAAGTCTGCCCAACTGGTATTGATATTCGCAAAGGTCTGCAATACGAATGCATCAGTTGCGCAGCCTGCATTGATGCTTGCAACCTGATGATGGACAAAATGCGTTACCCCCGTGGCCTCGTGAAATTCACCAGTGAGCGCGCCCAGGCCCAAGGTTGGGGCAGCGGGAAAATCTGGCTCAGTTTGATGCGACCGCGTGTGTTGCTGTATTCCTTGCTGTTGTGGTTATTGCTGGCAGGAACCACGCTGGCCTTGGTGATGCGACCTGATTTCCGTGCAGACATTGTGCGCGACAGGGCCGCGCTCTACCGCATCAATGAACAAGGCCGGGTTGAAAATGTGTACCGCTTGCAATTAATGAACAACAGCGAGCACCGCTTGCAATTGGCTTTGAGCATTGAAGGCTTGCCGGGCGGCGTGTTGGCGGAAAAAAGCGTTTATGTTTTGCCACCTGCCAAAACACAGTGGGTGGTGGTGCATGCCAGCGCAGCAGAAGACCTCACTGCAGGTACCCATGGCTTTGACTTTGTAATTACGGCGCAGCGTTTGGCCGTTCAAGGGAACGGGACAGATGCCGGGGTGTCAGAAACCCGCCATGAAAAAACCGTGTTCATTCAACCCCGTTAAATTGAAAATATTAAAGGACGCACCATGAAAAACCAGAACGCAATTGAACTGCAAACCACCTCAGTTGTTTGGTGGAAAGAACCCATGATGTGGATGGTCGTTGGTTTGCCCGCCAGCGTTGTACTGGCAGGCATTGCCACGTTTATTCTGGCGTGCCAATCAGTGCCCTGAGTGCTGTTGCATTTAAAATTTTGATGTGGCGCTGTTCTACTTGTATTAACGCTTCCTCTTGCAACTTTGACAGTGTGCGGCTCACGGTTTCCAGTTTTAACCCAAGGTAGTTGCCGATTTCCTCACGGGTCATGCGCAACATCATTTCCTGCCCGGAAAACCCCCTGGCTTGCTGGCGTTGAACCAGGTTCAGCAAAAACGCCGCGAGGCGCTGTTCCGCGTTCATGCTGCCCAAGAGCATCATCATGTTGCGGTCGCGAACAATTTCCCGGCTCATGACACGGTGAAAGTGTTTTTGCAAAGACGGAAACACATTGGCCAACGTTTGAAAATGTTGGTAGTCAATGACGCAAACCTCGGAGTCTTCAAGCGCTACTGCATCGCAGGCGTGCTTGTCCATGCTGATGCCCTCCAGACCCAAAATTTCGCCAGCCATTTGAAAGCCGGTGACTTGATCTTTGCCGTCACCCCCATGAACCCGTGATTTAAAGGTGCCCAAGCGGATGGCGTAAAACGCATTGAAGGCGTCGCCCGCCCGGAAAAGCGCATGGCCTTTCTTGATTTTTTTCCGGGTTGAAACCAGTTGGTCCAAACGGTTGAGCTCCTCCGGATTCAAACCCACGGGCATGCAAACATCGCGCAATTTGCAACTGGAACACGCCAACTTGCCGGGGGCTTCTGCGCTGGCTTGAGTGCGTTCCGGCGCATCTTGTGCAAGCTGAACCGAGGCCTGGTTTGGCGTTGTTGAATAAGACTCCCTGAAAATTCCCATGATGCACTTCCACTGCTTTTCGGTTGTTCAAAATTATGGCTCACTTGCCTTGCAATAACTTGACATGGATCAAGGAAGCTTCGCTAGGCCTTGTCTAACATTGCCGCTATGAATACACCAAATGCACTCTCTGACATTCTGGCGCAGGCCACCGGACCGCGTTATACATCCTACCCCAGCGCAGACAGGTTTTCTGAAGCGGTGAGCGAAAGAACCTTTCTTGATGCCTTGCATGACAGGTCGCTTGCGCCGGCGCGTACACCGCTTTCCTTGTATGTGCATTTGCCTTTTTGCAAAAGCATTTGTTATTACTGCGCTTGCAACAAGGTGGTGACCCGCAACACGGATTTGGTGCCTGAATACATGGAAGCGGTGTTCCGTGAAATTGACATGGTGACCAAGGCTTTGCGTTCGCCTGCGCCGGTGCTGCAATTGCACTTGGGCGGTGGAACGCCGACCTACCTCACAGATGGCCAGTTGGAGTTGCTGGTGTTGAAGTTGGAGTCTTCCTTTGTGTTTGACGCAAAGGCGGAGCGCAGCATTGAAGTGGATCCGCGCACGGTAGACAAAGAACGACTTTCTGCCTTGCGTACCATGGGGTTTAACCGCTTGAGCTTAGGGGTGCAAGACTTTAATCTGCAAACCCAAAAAGCAGTGAACCGTCTGCAGCCGTTTGAACAGGTCGCGCATTTGAGTGAGTCGGCCCGGGCCTTGGGGTTTGAGTCGCTGAACTTTGATTTTATTTTGGGCCTGCCCCACCAAAGCCGGGCTTCCTTGCAAGAAACCTTGCGAAAAACCCTGAAATTGCGCCCCGACCGTTTGGCGATCTACAACTATGCGCATTTACCGGAACGTTTCAAGCCCCAACGCCGCATTTTGATTGAAACCTTGCCAAGCGTTTCAGAAAAGATTGCGATGCAGACTTTGGCCATAGAAACCCTGCAAGCGGCGGGTTATGAACACATTGGCATGGACCATTTCGCATTGCCCTCAGATGAATTGGCGGTTGCGAAGCGACAAGGGCTTTTGCACCGCAATTTTCAAGGTTACACCACGCTGCCGGATGCAGACGTGTTGGGATTTGGTGTCTCTGCCATCAGCCGGGTCGGGGCTACTTTTACCCAAAACGAGCGCGATCTGGAAAGCTATCAGGACGCTGTGAAAATGTGGTTGTTGCCCATTGCGCGCGGGCATGTCTGTGGTCTGGAAGACTTGTTGAGGCAGCATGTCATCATGGCGTTGATGTGTCAGGGCTTCATCGATTTTCAGTCGGTCGAAGCTGCTTTTCTCATCGACTTTAAAAAGCACTTTGCCAGAGAATATGCAGCGCTTCAGTCGTATGCCGCCGCCGGGCATTTGGTGTTGACCGAAGAATCTCTGGAATTGACTGAAACCGGTTGGTTTTTGGTGCGCAACATCGCCATGGTGTTTGATGCCTACCTGCACCAGTGCCGTTTGTTGTCCAATTATTCCCGGGTGCTGTGAATGGTATGGGGGCTGTTGTTGTCCAGCCTGATGTTGGGGGCCTTGGGCAGCGTTCATTGCACGGCCATGTGCGCCGGCATGGTTTGCAGTCTTTGTGGTTCCCATGAAGTAAAAAGCCAGTTCCTGTTGTTGTGCGGACGTTTGCTTTCCTACACCGCTGCAGGCGCATTGTTGGGCGGTGGCGCTTCGTTTCTGGCCCAGTTCATGGTCAAAGGGTCTGCATTTGCAGCGTTCGCCCATGTTTTTCAGGGAGCGGCTGTGGTGCTTGCCGTGCTGATGTTGTTGGCCCCGCATCTGAATTTTTTTCAAGGCCGTGTGCCATTGCGGCTGCAAGCCGCGGCGGATGCGCCGGTTCAGTGGGTGCAGGTCGGGCAGGGCTTGCCGCTTCAGGCTGTTGTAAAAAAGCCTGTGGGTCGTTTTTACCTGGGTTTGCTGTGGGTGGGTTTGCCTTGCGGCTTGTTACAGGCGGCGTTAATGCTGGCCTGGTTCTCCGGTAGTGCTTGGTTGGGTGGGCTTAGCATGGCGGTGTTTGCCGTGGTTTCAGGGGCTTGGTTGCTGGCTTCGGGGCGGGTGTTGGCCAGTGTGTTGAAGCGTTGGCCTGCGCGGGAGCTTGTAATTCGCCGTGCGACCGGCGCGCTGTTGTTGGTGGGGCTGTTCAGCGTGCATTTCGCGGGCGCGGGCGCAGGGCCGCTGGGCTCGGGTGATGCTTTTTTCTGTTCGCCACAGTTTTAGACCTCATCATTTATACAATTGAGCAAAGAGTCTGTAAAATCTGAGGCTCGGTCATCAAACACACTTACGAGCCACCCAATGAGCATGTTTACTTCTGTCGTCCTTGCCCCCGCCGATCCCATTCTCGGCCTCAATGAACAATTCAACGCTGATGTCCGCACAGACAAAGTGAATCTCGCGGTTGGCGTGTACTACGACACAAACGGTAAATTGCCTCTGCTGGAATGCGTAAAAGCCGCTGAGGCTCAAATGATGTCGCCGCCCACTGCACGCGGTTACCAACCCATAGATGGCATTGCCGCCTACAACAAGGCTGTGCAAGGTCTGGTGTTTGGCGAAACTTCCGAAGCCGTTACCTCCGGTCGTGTTGCCACCGTGCAGGCCTTGGGTGGTACCGGCGCTTTGAAAATCGGCGCAGATTTCTTGAAAACCATTGCACCGCAAGCCACCGTACTGGTCAGCGACCCCACCTGGGATAACCACCGCGCCTTGTTCCTGAACGCCGGCTTTCCCGTGGCCACTTACCCCTACTACGACGAAGCCACCCGCAGTTTCAATTTCGCCGGCATGTTGTCCGGTTTGAACCAAGCGGCACCGGGCAGCATTGTGGTGTTGCATGCCTGTTGCCACAACCCCACCGGCTACGATTTGTCTTCAGACCAGTGGGCACAGGTCATTGAAGTGCTCAAGGCGCGCAACTTGGTGCCTTTCCTTGACATGGCCTACCAAGGTTTCGGTGCCGGTATCCGTGAAGACGGCGCCGTTATCGAACAATTCCTGGCCGCAGGCATTCAGTTCTTCGTATCCACTTCATTCTCCAAAAATTTCTCTTTGTATGGTGAGCGTGTGGGTGCCCTGTCTGTGGTTTGCGCAGACAAGGAAGAGTGCAAGCGTGTTTTGTCCCAGTTGAAAATCCGTATCCGCACCAACTACTCAAATCCACCCACACATGGCGCGAAAATTATCTCCATTGTGTTGGGCAACCCCGAATTGCGCGTGCAGTGGGAAAGTGAATTGGCGGGCATGCGTGTTCGCATCAAGGAAATGCGCAGCATGCTGGTTGAAAAAGCCAAGGCGGCCGGCGTCAAGCAAGACCTGTCTTACATCAATGAGCAGCGGGGCATGTTCAGCTATTCCGGCATGACCAAAGAACAGATGCAGCGCCTGCGTTCAGAGTTTGGCATTTATGGCGTAGATTCCGGCCGTATTTGTGTGGCGGCTTTGAATCCTAAAAACATTGATGCCATTGCAGCGGCCATTGCCGAAGTTACAAAGTAAATAAATCACCAAGTAAACCGCCTAGCGTTGTGAGCTGTATATCCCTGTTTTCCCTGAAAACAGGGTGCTCACCGCGCAAGCAGCGGCGGCATAGCCGCCTGCTTCAACACCAAACAATTCCACAGCCATAAAGGCGCACGCAATGGGCGTGTTCGCCGCACCTGCAAACACTGCTACAAAACCCAAGCCCGCCAAAAAAGCCACAGG
>JBEIKS010000019.1:0-15414 GCA_040379625.1 Burkholderiaceae bacterium | reverse complement strand
CCTGCGCTGCGTTGCGAAACGCCAGCAATGAGTTGCTCAGAAGTTGCTGCTGGCGGTGGTAGGTTTTCAGGTTGCGGTAAATGCGTGAACCCAGTTCGTCCCACCAGCCAGACAATTCGGGTGCATTGTCCAACCGAAGGTCGTTCATCCAGTTTTTCAGGCGATAAGCAGAAATCGCATGAAAGCCCACCATGAACAACGCGGAAGCGATCACCACCACAATGGCGAAATCTGCCCCCACGATTAAACGGGTGATCATGGCGACGCTCAGAAAATAGGCGCCAGTTGCAATCAGTCTCAGGATGACATTAAACATAGGGCGCAATTGTACGGTTTAAAACCGACTTTTGGGCAGGACCAAATTGTTTAATTGCATGTCCAAAAGCTGGTTTTCGGGTTACTGCAGGCCGGGTTTAACGCAAAATCGGTAACCCGCGCCCCGAACTGTCTCAATGTGAGAGTCATGCCCTGAGGGGGTGAGCGACTGGCGCAAGCGTCTGATGTGCACATCTACCGTGCGTTCCTCAACAAATACATGGTCGCCCCAGACCTGGTCCAGTAATTGGGTGCGGCTGTGTACACGCTCCGGGCGTGTCATAAAAAAATGCAGCAACCGGAACTCGGTGGGTCCCACATCAAGTTGAACCTCTTTGCCAAACACCCGGTGTGTCGTGGGGTCCAGGGTCAGCCCGGCGACTTCCACTCGGTCGTCTGTCAGTTGCGGTGCCCGTCGGCGCAGCACCGCCTTGATTCTCGCCAGCAACTCCTTGGGTGAAAAAGGCTTCGTGATGTAGTCGTCCGCACCCACTTCCAACCCCATGACCTTGTCATCCTCGTCCGCACGGGCGGTCAGCATGACGATGGGCGTGTCTTTGGTGCGCTCTTCCTTGCGCAGGATTTTTGCAAATTCAATGCCAGTGGTGCCCGGCAGCATCCAGTCCAACAAAATAAGGTCAGGCAACTCTGCATTGATGATGGTTTTTGCCTGTCCGGTGTCGCTTGCCCGCAATACCTTATGCCCAGCGTGGCTTAAATTGACCGCGATCAACTCTGCGATTGCCGGTTCGTCTTCTACCACCAAAATAGTGCTGCCCATGTTCTAACCTTGTTAATGTCATTATCCAATCGTGACAATTACAATAATGCACTAATGTGACAGTCACATGACACAGAAAAGTCTTTTCATGAAAACCTTGCTTGTGCATGTTCAGTTGCAAAGCAGATAAAAACACCGGCCGCGGCTGCGGTACACTATGCTCACATTTTCGAAAAAGATCGAGGCAGTTTATGGCTGGTTTAAGCGAGGGCACTCCCATTCCCACCCGCATTGTGGTTCACCAACAAACCCGCCGCGTTGAGGTTGAGTTCGACGACGGCATCACTTTCTTCTTGCCCATGGAACTGATGCGTGTCTATTCCCCTTCTGCGGAAGTCAAAGGCCACGGGCCGGGTCAGGAAGTGCTGCAGGTCGGTAAGCGCGATGTCGCATTGAATTCAGTCGATGCAGTTGGGCAATATGCAATACAGCCCACCTTCAGCGACGGTCACGACACCGGTATTTATTCTTGGGACTATCTCTATTGGTTGGGAGAAAACCAGACCGAGTTGTGGGACGACTATTTAAAGCGTCTTGAAAATGCAGGCGCAAGCCGCGATGCAAGCGCACCTGAAAATGCAAAATTCGAAGCGCCCTCAGGCGGTGCTTGCGGACACCACCACTGAGGTTGGCATGGCAGATACTCATTTTGGTTTCAGTTCGGTGCCTGAAGAGGAAAAGGCGAAGCGGGTCGCCGGTGTTTTTGACTCGGTTGCGGCCAAGTACGATGTGATGAACGATGTCATGTCGGGTGGCATGCACCGCATTTGGAAAGCATCAGCCATCCGTCAGGCCGCCATACGTCCGGGTATGAAAATTCTGGACATCGCCGGCGGTACCGGTGATCTCGCCAGAAAGTTTGTTGATTTGGTGGGACCCAAAGGCGAAGTGTGGCTGACCGACATTAACGAATCCATGTTGGGTGTGGGTCGCGACCGATTGTTCAATGAGGGCCGCATGCCAAAAGTGGCGCTCTGCGATGCTGAAAAATTGCCGTTTCCAGACAATTACTTCGACCGTGTCACCGTGGCCTTCGGTTTGCGTAACATGACCCACAAAGAAGTCGCCTTGGCTGAAATGTGCCGGGTGGTCAAGCCGGGCGGGCGGGTGTTGGTGTTGGAGTTTTCCAAGGTGAGCCCCTTGTTGGCACCGTTTTATGATGTGTATTCATTTAAGGTATTGCCAAAAATGGGTGAACTGGTTGCCAATGACAGTGAAAGTTACCGCTATCTGGCTGAAAGCATCCGCATGCACCCCGATCAAGAAACGCTCAAGGCCATGATGCTGCAGTCCGGCTTTGACAAAGTGGATTACTGGAACTACACCGCCGGTGTTGTCGCGTTGCATCAAGGTGTAAAAATTTAAGCTTACATTTTAAAAGACGCCTGCCTTGCCATTTTTCGGAAGGCTTGCCTTGAACTTTCAGGCACCGTCCCCATCTAAACGTCAGTGGCAGCGAATTTACCACTGCCAAAACCCGTGTGAGGATCCCTTCTGTGAATACTTCCGCAAGAAAAAAAGTTGTCAGTGTTGTCATTTCGACAACAGTGGCCAGTGTATTTTTGTTGTCTGCATTGCCCCAGGAGGCGTTTGCCAAGCGTCTCGGCGGTGGTCAGTCTGCCGGGCGTCAAAGCTCCGGTCTCACCAACAAGCGGGCTGAGCCTTCAACTCCGGCTTCAACCCCGGCTCAAAATGCAGCACCTGCCCAAGCCGCCAAACCTGCGCAGCCAGCAGCCACGCCTGCGGCCGCCACGCCACCTCAGCAACCCGCCCGAAATAGGTGGTTGGGGCCTTTGGCGGGCTTGGCAGCCGGTCTTGGTATTGCAGCCTTGTTCTCCCATTTGGGGTTGGGCGGTGAACTGGCCTCCTTTATGAGCAGCTTGCTGATGGTGGGTCTGTTTGCATTCGCCGCAATGTTTCTTTATCGCATGTTCAAGAAGTCCAACGCGCCGGCGCAAACGCCAGCCTACGGCGGGGCGGGTGCGGGCACCGGTACAGGTGCTGTCGGCCAGGCCCCCACAGAGTTCAGGGGCTATGAAGCGCCTGCTCAACCTGTCGCTCAACCTGTCTCTCAACCCGCCGCCCAGACCTTCGGTCAGCCAGTGAGTCAGGCACCAGCCGCGTCAGGTGTTCAATACAACGCATTCGGTCAGCCTTTGAGCAGTCTGGAGCCGGTTGCTGAAACCGCTGGCGAAGCTGCCTTGGTATTGCCTCAGGGTTTCGATCAGGAAAGCTTCCTTGCTTCCGCCAAATCTGTTTTTGTGCGTTTGCAGGCCGCATTTGACAAATCTGATGCATCAACCCTGAGAGAGTTTGTCAGCGACGAATTGTTCGCCCAATTCTCCAAGGAAATGGCTGAGCGCGGAACAGCGGTAAACCACACGGATGTGGTGACCCTGAACGCCGAGTTGTTGGCCTATGAACAAGATCCGTCTGAACACATTGCTTCTGTCTTGTTCACCGGCACCATCCGCGAAGCTGCAAATGCACCTGCAGAGGCCTTCGAAGAGGTCTGGAACTTAAGCAAGCCGTCCAGCGGCAAAGGGGGTTGGTTGCTTTGTGGATTGCAGCAACTCTAAGTCGTCCGCTTATTCGGTAAACTCGGGTACACTTTCAAGTCGCCGAGGAGAAAGCCCACCTGTCGGTGGGTTTTTTCATGTGTGGCCTGTCAGAATTGTGTAGAACCCCTTACCGTTTAAAGAGTCTTGAATGGCGCAGAATCCCGCAGCCGCATTGTTGGGTGTGTTTGGCAGTTTTTTAAAGCCTTTGCAGCAGCAAGGCTTGTCCGCATTTTCAAATCCAGCCCTGTTTCTGGCGCCGGCTGCCAATCATTTGCTGGCACGCGATGCCGACTGCCAGCGCCGTTTGAAATCACAGGCCAACAAGGTGTTGGAGCTCAGAGCCACACCGGTTGTCATTCGCCTGAAAGTCACCGAGGCCGGTTTTTTTGAGCCGGCAGCCCCCGTGGTGCCTGCAGACACCACCATTTCCGTCGAATTGAAAGACGCCTTGCCAGCGCTGCGCGACCGTCAGAAGGCCATGTCAGCCACGAGCATTGAGGGTGATGCTGAGCTGGCCGCCACAGTCTCCTATTTGCTGGAACACCTTCGCTGGGACCCGGAAGAAGACCTGGCCCAGGTGGTTGGCGACGAGCGGGCGGTCATGGCCATGCGCTTTTTCAGTCAGGTGGTCGAGGGGGTGCTGGGCACGGGGCAGCGTTTCTCCGAAGCCACCCGTGAATACATGTTGCATGAACAGGCCATTGCAGTGGGTCAGACCGACATGGACCGCTTTGTAGATGAAGTTGCCCGTTTGCGAGACGATCTGGCCCGGCTGGAAAAACGTGTACAGCGACTGGACACTCCTGAGGGTGGCGCATGACCTTGCTTCGCCTCTTCAAGATTTTCTCTGTGATGCGCCGTTATGGCCTTCACGAAATTATTGTGGACGCCATCAATCACCCCATGCTGTGGCGTGTCTTCAGGTTAGTCAGCGCCAACCGGTTTTACGCCATGCCCCGTGGAGAACGGATGCGTCGCGCTTTGGAAGACCTTGGCCCCATTTTCGTAAAATTCGGTCAGGTACTTTCCACCCGCAGAGACTTGTTGCCCACAGACATTGCAGATGAACTTGCCTTGCTTCAAGACCGGGTGCCTCCGTTTGCCAGCAATATGGCCATTGCCCAGATAGAGCACTCGTTAGGGCGCACCATCGACGAAATGTTTCTGGAGTTCGACCCCGAGCCCGTTGCCAGCGCCTCAATTGCGCAGGTTCACTTCGCCACCTTGCGTCAAGGCGTGCATGCCGGCAAGCAAGTGGCCGTCAAGGTGCTGCGCCCGGGCATGGCGGAAGTCATTGGCAAAGACCTGGCCCTGATGCGCATGGGTGCGAGCGTGCTGGAAAAAATTTCCCACGACGGGCGCCGCCTGCGACCCCGCGAAGTGGTGGCCGAATTTGACACCTATTTAAACGACGAACTCGACCTGATGCGCGAGGCAGCCAATGCCGCGCAACTCAGGCGCAATTTTGCGCCGGGTACGCCAGACGGCTTGCTGTTGCGGGTTCCGGAAATGTACTGGGATTACTGTTCCACCAACGTCATCGTGATGGAGCGGATGTTCGGTGTGCCCATTTCCCAGATCGAACACCTCAGAGCCATTGGAGTTGATCTAAAAAAGTTGTCCAGAAACGGCGTTGAAATTTTCTTCACCCAAGTATTTCGCGACGGCTTTTTTCACGCAGACATGCATCCGGGCAATATTTATGTGGGCAACAGCGGCAGCGATTTTGGTCGATACATAGCGCTCGACTTTGGCATTGTCGGCACCCTCAGTGACACTGACAAACACTATCTGGCTCAGAATTTCATCGCATTTTTCAGGCGCGATTACAAACGGGTTGCAGAGTTGCATGTGGAATCCGGTTGGGTTCCCGGTGAAACACGAATAGATTCCCTGGAATCCGCCATTCGTTCTGTCATTGAACCGTTTTTCGACAAACCCCTGAAAGATATTTCATTGGGGTTGGTTTTAATGCGCCTGTTCCAGATTTCCCGGCGCTTTAATGTTGAAGTGCAACCGCAATTGGTGTTGCTGCAAAAAACCTTGCTGAACATTGAGGGTCTGGGTCGGCAACTCGACCCCGATCTTGACTTGTGGATTACTGCCAAGCCGTTTCTGGAAAACTGGATGAACGAACAAGTGGGCTGGAAGGGTTTTCAAAACCGCTTGTCATGGGAGGCCGCGCAGTGGGCCACCATCTTGCCTTCCTTGCCGCGTTTGCTGCACCAGTCTCTCAGCCAGTCATCCGGCAGGGTAGACAAGCAGCTCGAATTGTTGGCCAAGCAGCAAAGGCGAATCAACCGTGCATTGGGTTTTACCTTGTTTCTGGTGTTGGGCATGGTGGGTACAAGCCTCTTGCAGTGGGGCAAAGTGTTTCTTTAAGACGGAGACTGATGGGCATGCTGTTGGGTTTTGTTATTGCGTATTTGTTGCTTTCCATGGGCATGGTCTGGTGGCGGCCTTGCGCGTCACCACTTCCAAAGACTTCGCCGTGGCTGGTCGCGGTTTGCCACTGCCGGTGGTGACTGCCACCGTGTTTGCCACCTGGTTTGGTTCCGAGGCTGTGTTGGGTGTGTCTGCACAGTTTGCCCGCGAAGGTTTGCAGGGTGTGGTGGCTGACCCATTCGGATCAAGCATGTGCCTGATGCTGGCGGGGCTGTTTTTTGCCAAACGCCTTTACCGTCTGAATTTGCTCACCATAGGCGATTATTACAAGCAACGCTACAACCGTGGCGTGGAAGTGTTGTGCACTTTGTGCATCGTGGCGTCTTATCTGGGTTGGGTTTCAGCCCAGATCAAGGCGCTGGGTCTTGTGTTTTTTATCGTCACCGATGGCTATGTCAGTCAGTACAACGGCATGATACTGGGCGCAGCCATTGTGCTGACCTACACCACTTTCGGTGGCATGTTGTCTGTGGCCGTGCTGGATTTCGTACAGATGTCGGTCATCATGGTCGGTATGCTTTACATTGCATATTTGGTCAGTGGTCTGGCCGGCGGTGCAGATGTTGTCGTGACCCACGCATTAAATGCAGGCAAGTTGGATCTGTTTCCCGAGGCGAAGTGGGAATTGTGGGTGCCGTTTTTAGGTGCATGGATGACCATGATGCTGGGTTCCATTCCCCAGCAAGATGTTTTTCAGCGAATAACCTCCGCCAAAAATGAAAAAGTAGCGGTTCAAGGCTCCTTGTTGGGTGCTTCAATTTATTTGCTGTTCGCTTTTGTGCCCATGTTTCTGGCGTATGCCGCCACCCTTATAGATCCTGCAAAATTCGGCGCGCTGGTTCAAACCGATTCGCAAATGGTGCTGCCCACCCTGATTTTGTCGCACACACCTTTGGTGGCGCAGATTGTATTTTTCGGGGCTTTGTTGTCTGCCATCATGAGTTGCTCCAGTGCAACCCTCCTGGCGCCGTCCGTGTCGTTTTCGGAAAACATCATCCGTGGCCTGATTCCTGGCATGTCGGACAAAACCTTTCTGCTGGTGATGCGGTTGGTGATTGTTTGTTTTGCCGGTGTCGTTTTGATGTTTGCGCTGGGCAGCAACTCGTCGATTTTTGAGATGGTGGAAAGTGCCTACAAAGTTACGCTTGTGGCGGCGTTTACACCCTTGGCGGCCGGTCTTTTTTGGAGCCGAGCCAGTACGCAAGGCGCGTTGCTGTCCATCGCGTTTGGTTTGGTGACATGGCTGTTGTGCGAAACGCTGTTGCAGCACGAAGTGTGGCCAGCCCAAATGCTGGGTCTGGGCGCCGCCATTGTGGGCATGGTGCTGGGCTCTTTGCTGCCGCAAAAAATTTCGCCGGAAGGCTCCAAATACCACGCCTTGCATGGGCGTCACAGTGCCGCTGCACAGACGCATCACGTTACACATTCATGAAAGAAGTTTATGGCTTACCTCACCATTGAGGACACCATCGGCAAAACGCCCTTGGTTCAGTTGGTTCGAATTCAGTCCGCAGAAAATCTCGCCCGTAACAACGTGGTGTTGGGCAAGTTGGAGGGCAACAATCCGGCCGGTTCGGTCAAAGACCGTCCGGCGCTCTACATGATCAAGCAGGCCGAGTTGCGGGGTGAAATCAAGCCCGGCGACACCTTGATTGAAGCCACCAGTGGGAACACAGGCATTGCCTTGGCCATGGCTGCGGCCATTCGTGGCTACCGCATGGTGCTCATCATGCCTGAACACCTCAGCATAGAGCGCCGCCAGACCATGCGCGCCTTTGGAGCAGAGCTTGTTCTGACCCCGGAAAAGGGCGGCATGGAATACGCCCGCGATCTGGCAGACCAGATGCGGGACGAAGGCAAGGGCGTCATTCTCGATCAGTTCGCCAACAGTGACAATCCGCTGGCGCATTTTGAAACCACCGGGCCAGAGATCTGGCAGGACACCGCCGGGCGCGTCACCCATTTTGTCAGTGCCATGGGAACCACGGGTTCCATCATGGGAACGTCACGTTATTTGAAAGCGCAAAACCCGGCGGTGCAAATTGTTGGTGCGCAACCCAGCGAAGGTTCACAAATCCCGGGAATACGGAAATGGCCTGAAGCTTACTTGCCTAAAATTTACGACAAGCGCAGCGTTGATCGCCTTGAATTGGTGAGTCAGGCCGATGCTGAGGTCATGGCACGCCGAATGGCCGCGGAAGAGGGCATTTTTTGCGGTATTTCAGCCGCGGGTGCTTGTGAAGTTGCCATGCGCATCGCCAGGGAAGTTGAAAACGCCACCATCGTGTTCATTGTTTGCGACCGCGGCGACCGCTATTTGTCTACAGGCGTATTTCCCGCCTGAGCCAGCTTCCGATGGCGCTCAACCTTTGCTTTTGGCCAAGGTTGAATTCACGCCATTGTTGGGCATTGTCGCTTTTCTGGCGTTGCGCAGGGCAATGGCCAGTTCCATGACCGACATTGCATAAAAATTAGACCGGTTGTAGCGCGTCACGGCATAAAAGTTTTTGCCGCCAACCCGGTAGTCCACGGTTTCCGTGCCAATCGGTAAATCAACCAGACACAACAGTTCTTCCGGTTTGATGCTTTCGTTGAATTCGCTGGGTAGGGAAACAATGCCGCGTTGTTTGAGTTGTTCATTGGTGAAGCGGGGCAAAATTCCCTCGTCCACGATCTCAGCCACGTTTTGACGGGTTGATTCGCTGTCTGAAACTGCTGCGCGTACAAACCAGAAATCGCCTTTCTTCCAGCCGTGAATTTTCAGGAAGTTGCCCACACTGGCCACTGCATCGTCTACCGAATGAAACAGGTCGATGGTGCCATCCGAGTTGCCATCAACTGCAAAGCGGCGCCATGAACTGGGCATGAATTGCCCCAAACCCACGGCACCGGCAAATGAACCCTTGATTTCAAGCGGGTCCATGCCCGTTTCCCGACTCAACAAAAACAGCGCCTCAAGTTCGCTGCGAAAAAAGTCGGAGCGGTTTCTGGGGGCCGGCGGAAAATCGAAGGCCAGCGTGCTCAGGGCGTCAACGGTCCGAAAACTGCCAGTGTGTTTGCCGAAAATGGTTTCCACACCAATGATGGCCACAATGATTTCTTCAGGAACCCCCGAGCGCTCGCTGGTTTTTTGCAAGATGGCTTCATTGGCCTCCCAGAACTGCAGACCGCCCTTGATGCGCACGGGTTCTACATAGCGGTCCCTGTACTTTTCCCAGTTGCGAACACTGGTGCGTGAAGGCGGAACAATCGCTTTCGCCACGGCGGGCTGGTATTTGGCCTGTTCAAGGCTTTTTAGCACCCGCGTCTCGTCCAGTCCGTTGCGTTCAGCAATTTCCTTGGCGAATACCCTGACTTCTTCACGGTTCTGGTAAGAGGGCAGATTTTGCGCTTGGGTCGCGGTTGCCGCGGCTTTTGCAGGCAACGCTTTTTTATTGGTTTTGTTCTTGCCCGCCGTATTTGGATTGACCGCTGCGGGTTTCTTTGCCTGCTTGGCGGCCGCAGGTGCAACCGCGGCTTCTTTGGCTTTTGGGGCCGCCAGTGCAGCGTGTTGAACCATTGCGACAATGGAAACTGCGACGAGCGTGCGGCAGATTGTGTGGAGGTGACGATGGGTCATGAAGGGTGTGCCGAATCCTGTTGAGTGTTTTTAGCGGGCGTTGGCCAAAAAATGCAAGGCTTTTCTTGCTGCCCGGTTTTAATGCTATTGTACCTGTTGCATAATGAGTTTCATGACAACCGCCTTTATTACCCACGCAGCCTGTGCAAAGCACGAGATGGGCGCCTGGCACCCTGAGTGCCCTGAGCGCCTTGCGGCTATTTCAGATCAGCTCATCAGCAGCGGGCTGACGCCTTTTTTAATGCATGTGGACGCTGTCCTGGCAAGTAACAAAGAGTTGGCCCGGGTTCATCCACTCTCGCATGTTCAAGAAGTGCTTTCCGCTGCGCCCGCACAGGGTTACGTTTCTCTGGATGCAGACACCCTGATGAATCCGTACACCCCTGAAGCGGCAAGGTATGCCGCCGGTGCAGTCATCAAGGCGGTGGATCTTGTGGTCAATGCAGTGGCTGAAAACGCGTTTTGCGCAGTACGCCCGCCAGGGCACCATGCAGGCAGTTCCACCCCCATGGGGTTTTGCATCTTCAACAATGTGGCGGTCGGCGTTCGGCATGCCCAAGCGGTGTATGGTTTAAAACGCATCGCGGTCATTGATTTTGATGTGCATCACGGCAATGGCACCGAGCAAATATTTTCCGGCGACAAGTCTGTACTTATGTGCAGTTTCTTCCAGCATCCGTTTTATCCTCACAGCGGAGCGTCGTCCTCTGCAAAAAATATGGTGAACGTGCCTGTGCCCGCCGGCAGTGGAGGGGATGTGATTCGCGAGGTGTTTGAATATCACTGGCTGGCGGCGCTTGAAAAATTCAAACCCCAGATGATTTTTATTTCTGCCGGGTTTGATGCCCACCGAGAGGATGATCTGGCCAACATGCGCGTGGTTGAGGCTGATTATGTCTGGCTTACCGAGCAAATCATGGCGTTGGCCAACCGTTTTTGCGCCGGCCGCATCGTCAGCGTGCTGGAGGGGGGCTACCACTTGAGTGCCCTTGGCCGCAGTGTTGCCGCTCATATCAAATCCTTGTCCGGTCTTGCTTGATCGGGTTGCAGCCTATTCCACAGGTCAGATTCTAAAATTTCAAGATTGTTTGCCTGCTTTCAGCCAACGCTACTCAAACTTAGGTTGAGGCATGCCTATAATCGCGTATCAAGAATTTAGCACTAGAAAAAAGAACGGTCGTGCGTTATTCTTGAAAAGTTCGTATAATCCAAATTGTTTTTGATCAATTTCATTAGGGGATGAGTTATGAAAGTCCTGGTGCCTGTCAAGCGGGTCGTGGATTACAACGTAAAAGTTCGCTGTAAGAGCGACGGTACGGATGTAGATATTGCCAACGTCAAGATGTCGATGAACCCCTTTGATGAAATTGCGGTGGAAGAAGCCGTACGTCTCAAAGAAGCGGGTCTGGTTACTGAAGTTATTGCCGTTTCATGCGGCGTGGCCCAATGTCAGGAAACCCTGCGCACCGCAATGGCGATTGGCGCAGACCGTGGAATTCTGGTTGAAACCGATGTGGCCCTGCAGCCTTTGGGCGTTGCAAAGATTTTGAATGCGTTGATTGCAAAAGAGCAGCCGCACCTCATTATTCTGGGCAAGCAGGCCATTGACGACGATTGCAATCAAACAGGTCAGATGCTGGCTGCACTGGCAGGTTTGCCCCAGGCCACGTTTGCCTCGAAAGTCACTGTGGTTGATGGCAAAGCAGTGGTCACCCGTGAAGTCGATGGTGGTCTTGAGACTTTGTCTCTGAGCATGCCAGCGGTCATCACCACCGATTTGCGCCTGAACGAACCACGCTACGTCACTTTGCCCAACATCATGAAAGCCAAGAAGAAACCGCTTGAAACCATCAAGCCGGCCGATCTGGGCGTCAATGTTGATCCAAGCATCAAAGTGTTGAAGGTGAGCGATCCCCCCGTGCGTAAGGCCGGTATCAAGGTGGCAGACGTGGCCGCTTTGGTGGACAAGCTCAAAAATGAAGCCAAGGTTGTGTAAGGAGCCTATGTCATGACAATTCTCATCATTGCAGAACACGACAACAACAGCATTCGTCCGCCCACACTCAATGCAGTGGCTGCCGCGACAAAAATCGGCGGCGACATTCATGTGTTGGTGGCGGGTGGCGATTGTGCAGCCGCAGGTCAGGCTGCTTCCCAGATAGCCGGAGTGGCCAAAGTGCTGGTGGCTGATGGTGCTTCGCTTGCACAACAGCTCGCAGAAAACATTGCAGCTCAGGTGCTCGGTATTGCAAGCGCATACAGCCACATCATTGCCGCTGCTACCAGCAACGGCAAAAACGTGCTGCCACGCGTGGCTGCCAAGTTGGATGTGGGTCAGATCTCCGACATTATCGCAGTCGAAGGTCCGGACACGTTCCAGCGTCCGATCTATGCCGGTAACGTTATTGCCACAGTGCAGTCCAGCGATGCCGTCAAGGTCATCACTGTACGTACAACGGCATTTGATGCTGCCGCAGCAACAGGCGGCAGTGCAGCAGTTGAAAACATTGCTGCAGTGGGCGATGCAGGTTCGTCCAGCTTTGTTTCCCGCGAAATCGCCAAGAACGACAGGCCTGAACTGACAGCCGCTAAAAACGTCGTGTCCGGCGGTCGTGGCATCGGCTCATCAGACAATTTCAAGATTCTTGATCCGCTGGCTGACAAGTTGGGCGCTGCCATTGGTACTTCACGCGCTGCGGTGGACGCGGGTTATGCCCCCAACGATTGGCAGGTTGGTCAGACCGGCAAGATTGTTGCTCCCCAGTTGTATGTGGCGGTGGGCATTTCCGGTGCGATTCAGCACTTGGCCGGCATGAAAGACTCAAAAATCATTGTGGCAGTGAACAAAGATCCGGAAGCGCCTATTTTTGGCGTCGCCGATTACGGTCTGGTGGGCGATCTTTTCGAAGTGGTGCCTGAACTGACTTCAAAAATTTAATTGTTTTAGCTTGAGTATTTAAGGAAACCGCTGCCGAGCCCTCAGTTGCCCCGGTGGCGGTTTTTTTTGTGGTTTTTAGGAGATATCAATGAGTTATGTAGCCCCCGTCAAAGAAATGATGTTCGTACTTAACGAGCTGGCCGCCTTGAATGAAATTCAAAAAATGCCAGGTTGTGAAGACGCAACCCCCGAAACTGTTGAAGCGGTTCTCAATGAGTGCGCAAAATTCACAGGTGAAGTGCTTGCCCCATTGAACTGGACGGGCGACCGTGAAGGTGCAAAATGGAGCGAAGGCCATGTGAAAACAGCCTCCGGTTTCAAAGAAGCATTCAAGGGCTACACCGATGCGGGATGGCAAGGTTTGGCACATCCCCAGGAATACGGCGGTCAAGGCCTGCCAAAAGCGGTGGCCACTGCCTGCATGGAAATGAACAATGCATCGAATCTGTCTTTTGCCTTGTGCCCGATGCTGACAGACGGTGCCATTGAAGCGCTGATCGTTGCCGGCACGGAAGAGCAAAAACAGACCTACATTCCACCACTGATTTCTGGTCAGTGGACCGGCACCATGAACCTGACCGAGCCACAGGCCGGCTCAGACCTGGCCGCCGTGCGCACCAAGGCCGTGCCGCAAGAAGACGGTACCTACCGTGTGTTTGGTCAAAAAATCTACATCACCTACGGTGAGCACGACATGGCTGAGAACATCATCCATCTGGTGCTGGCTCGCACGCCTACCGCACCTGAAGGCGTCAAGGGCATTTCCTTGTTCATTGTGCCCAAAGTCATGATCAACAAAGACGGCAGCCTGGGCAAGCGCAACGATGTTTACTGTGCCTCCATTGAACACAAGCTGGGCATTCACGCCAGCCCAACAGCCGTGCTTCTGTATGGTGATGGCAAGGGCGAAGTGGGCGACGGCGCCATTGGTTACTTGGTGGGTCAGGAAAACCGTGGCTTGGAATACATGTTCATCATGATGAATGCAGCGCGTTTCGGTGTGGGCATGCAGGGTATTGGTGTGGCCGCGCGTGCGTATCAAAAAGCGGTTCATTATGCCAACGATCGGGTGCAGTCTCGCCCTGTGGATGGCTCTGCTGCGCAAGCGGTCTCGATTATTCATCACCCTGATGTCAAGCGCATGCTGATGTCCATGCGTTCACAGGTAGAAGCCTCGCGTGCGTTGGCTGTGGTGGCGGGTGCGGCTTCGGACGCAGCACACTTCCACTCTGACGAAGCGGTTCGCAAGCAAAACATGGCCTTTTATGAGTTCATGGTGCCTTTGGTGAAGGGTTGGTCTACAGAGTTGTCAGTGGATGTGGCTTCTACCGGGGTACAGATACACGGCGGCATGGGCTTCATTGAGGAAACCGGTGCAGCGCAGTACTACCGCGATGCAAAAATTTTGGCAATCTACGAAGGTACAACAGCCATTCAGGCCAACGACTTGGTGGGTCGTAAAACTGCGCGTGATGGTGGTGCGACTGCCAAAGCGATTGCTGCGCAGATCGAAGCCACTGAGCAGGCCTTGGCAAAACGCGACTCTGTAAATGCAAAAGCGGTGCTGAAGCGTTTGACCGCAGCGCGTCTGGCGTTCCTTGAGGTGGTTGATTTTGTGGTGGCAAACTTGAGATCCAACCCGAATGCGGTGTTTGCGGGTTCTGTGCCTTATTTGAAGCTTGCTGGCATCACCATGGGCGGCTGGCAGATGGCGCGTGCATTGTTGGCGGCTGAAGATGCAATTGCGGCTGGCAGTACAGATGCTTTCTACAAAACCAAGGTGGCCACGGCGCGTTTCTTTGCGGACCATCAGTTGTCTCAGGTGGGCGGGTTGAGAGATTCGGTTGTTGAGGGTGCCGAGGGTGTCATTTCGGTGTCTGTCGCGGAATTTTAAAATTCCCGGCAGGGCGCGGAGCGGAAGAGTTGCTTCTGCTTGGTTGTGGCGGCAGCTCGCTGTTTCCGGCAGGGCGCGGAGCGGAGGAGTTGCTTCTACTTGGTTGGGGCGACAACTCGCTGTTTCCGCCTCCGAGCTGCAACGCCTCTACAAAAATCGCAAAGAAGAAGCGATTTTTTCGGCCACCTTTGGTGGCACAGTCTTGTGCAGTTCGTTTGCGGGCGAGTTGCCTGACTGCCCCAATCAAGTAGAAGCAACTCCTCCGCGCCACGTACTGCCTCTCACCTAAAAAAAACGGCATGTTTGAACGTTTGCCTGTTTTTTGACTTCCCCAATTGAATGGAAGCAGGCTCCCCGCTCCACGCACTGCCTCTTACCTAAAAAAACGGCATGTTTGAACGTTTGCCTGTTTTTTGACTTCCCCAATTGAATGGAAGCAGGCTCCCCGTGCCATGCACTGCCTCTCAGCTAAAAAAACGGCATGTTTGAACGCTTGCGTGTTTTTTGACTAACCCAACAAGAGGAAGCAACTCCTCCGCGCCACGTACTGCCTCTCACCTAAAAAAACGGCATGTTTGAACGCTTGCGTGTTTTTTGGCTACCACAACAAGAGGAAACAACCTCTACGCGCCACGCAATGCCCCCAAACTAAAAAAACAGGCTTTTCTAAAAATGGGGTGATGCCCTGTGCTGGCTACGCGGATGAGGTTTTCCTTTGTGGCTACTTTCGCGCGTAGTGCCCAAGTCGGTATTGTTATGGGGGGCTGATGTTTAAGTGGCGCAAGGGAACATTCAGGCGACTTGCCCTGCCGACCCCGCAAAAACCGACATCACCTTCAGGTGATGAAGAAAACCGACTTT
>JBEIKS010000018.1:0-15952 GCA_040379625.1 Burkholderiaceae bacterium | reverse complement strand
GCTCCTGGGCGCGGTGTGCTTGGTAATGACCCTCCTATTTGCCAGAATGCTGCCTCAGTCGAATCATTTCAAGACGAATGCGCAGCGCGGCGGATGGTTGAAGGACCTTAAGTCGCACATGACCGATCCGGGTTTGCTGGGCTTGTTCATGGTGGCGTTTTTATTGTCCGGCAGCGTGGTCAGTGTGTACAACTACGTCAGCTTCCGGCTTGGCGCGCCACCTTACGGCCTGACGCCCGTCATGTTGTGCGGCATTTATTCTCTCTACCTTCTGGGCATGTTGGGCTCGTCGCGCCTGGGAAGTCTGGCCGACAGGAAAGGTCGCAAGAATGTATTGTGGTGGACGCCTGTTCTCATGCTGTGCGGGTTGGCGATGACCTTAAGCGGGGCCTTGCCGTTCATTGTCATCGGCATGGGCATGCTGACGTTCGGTTTCTTTTCCGGGCACAGCGTGGCCAGCGGCTGGGTGGGTGCCCGTGCGGCGGGTGCAAAGGCGTTGGCATCAAGCCTGTACCTGACAATGTACTATCTGGGGGCGAGTGTGGTGGGTTCCGTGGCCGGTTGGGCCTGGAGCGGTTGGGCTTGGACGGGCGTTGCCGCGCTGACAGGCACAGCATTGCTGCTGTGCCTGCTGGTGGCACTTAAGCTGCGCGGTCTTCCTTCGGTTCGGCAGCACCTTCCGCTTTAGAGGACTTCTTTTTTCTCGCGGGCGACTCGGCTTCGATTTCCGCCAGGGTGTCTTCAAGGAAATCCAGCATGCGCTGTACTTTCGGTGCAGATTCGCGGCAGGCAATAATGCCGAAATCCATGTTGCCGTTGTAACTCTGAACCGTAATGTTCATGGCATAGCCGTGCCAGATCAATGACACCGGGTAAATGGCCATCAGCTCTGCACCGTTCAGATACAGCGCCTCCTGGGGGCCGGGCACGTTGGAAACAACCACGTTGAACAGCACCGGAACCCGTCCATCAAGACCGCTGACCTGGCCTGCCAGCAACGGCAAGTTGCTTAAAATGGTGTGGGCTTCGATTTCCAGTTTTGTCATTGCGCTCAGGCGAGCCTTGGCCGCACCTGTGGATTCCTTGACAGCGTCCAGACGTCCCTTGGCACTCTTGATGTTGGTGCCCAGTGTGACCTGAAGCGCGCTGATTGCGTTGCCGCCATCGTCTGCCGCATCAGAAGACCTGATGGACACGGGAATGTTTGCGACCAGCGAATTTTTGGGCAGTGTGCTGTAAGTGGACAGGTAGTTGCGCAATGCGCCACCGCACATGGCCAGCACCACATCGTTGATGGTGGCATCGTATTCCTTGGCCACCTTTCTGATCCGGTCCAGCGGCCACGACTGCGCTGCGAAGCGCCGTGCCTGCCTGATGCGCTTGTTCAGTTGGGTGGGGGGCGCTTTGTAAATGGACTTTACATTGCTGTCCATGGGGGTAGACGCCATTTGCGCCAGCTTGATGGCGGCCGATCCCATTGCCTTCATGCCTTCCCCCATGGCCTTGACCGGACTCATGGCCTTGGCCAGCATGGGCCGGGCCGTTTTGGTCTGGCTCTCGTCCCATTCGGAAGACCACAAAGTGGGTAGACGCTCTTCGGCGCTGCGGGCGAGTCGTGATTGCACCATGCGCATGCCCGCCACACCATCGATTAGCGAGTGGTGAATTTTCAGGTAGAGCGCAAAGCGGTTGCCTTCCAGGCCTTCAATCAGGTAACACTCCCAGAGGGGATGGTTTTTGTCCATGTGCTGCGCATGAAGCCGTGACACCAGCGCCAGAAGTTCGCGCACCCGACCAGGTTTTGGAAGCGCAGCATGGCGAACGTGGTAGTCAATGTCCACATCTCTGTCAGTGGCCCAGGAAGCGTCCAGATGCATGGGCAAAAAACCGTCGAGGCGTCGGTTGAAGGGCTTGGACAATTCTTTTGTGTCCATCAGCCAGCGCAACATGTTCTGCATGTAATCCGGGCCTGCATCTTCCGGTATTTTGAACAACAACAAACCACCCACGTGCATCGGGGTTTGGGGGGTTTCCATGGTCAGCCAACCAGAATCCAACAACTTGAGTTTTTTACCCATAATTTACGCGCTCCATTTTTTAGAATTTGTTCTCGGTTTTTTTACTTTTAAATTTTAACTTTGGATTCAGGGCAACAGGTCTTTTTTAACCAACGCCTGGCCCCGTGGCACCATCGAAATCAAGTGCAAATATCCATTCCAGATCATCTGCCTGTTCAACACCTTCTGCAATCACTGTAAGTGTCAATTGATGTGCCGAAGCAATCAGGTGGGTCAGCAAATTCTTGATGGCCTGTTGTTGCGTCGGGCTTTTTAACGCTTGAACCAAAGAGGCGGCTACCTTTATGTAGTCCAGGCCGGCGTCCTGAATTTCCATAAGCCTGCCGGCGTAAGCATCAAGGTGTTCAATGCCGACTTTAACGCCCAAAGGGTGCAGTGCGTCTATCCATTGCTTGAGGGCTTGCGGGTGCTCGAATGCAAACTTTTCAGGTACGTCGAGCCACAGCATTTTGCTGTAGCGGGGCGCATCACTTAGCATTTCCAGCATGTTTAGCCTGAGTTGTTCATCAATCAAGCCCAGTTCGCTCAGGTTGATGCAAATGGCTTCGGGTTGATCTGCCACCTTGCCCAGAGCGAGCGCCAGCACTTCAAGGTCGATGCGGCCTGCCAAACCCAGCTCGTAGGCCCATGGCAGTAATCTGGACGCGGTGATGGCCGGCGCGTTGCTGTCGCTGTCCAGCAGGCGAATAAAACACTCGTTGTGCAACAATTTGCGCTCGGCGTTAATGACCCTGTAGGACTGAAGAAAAAAGCGATGTTCTGTCAGTCCTCCCAACAGCAGTTGCTTCCAGCGAGCAAGCTGTACATCGTGTTCGTGAGCAGGCTTTTGTGTCGCTTCTTGGAGTGTGGAGGTACGCAGGTTTCTTTCGCAGTCGCCCAGTATTTGAAGTGCCTTCTGACCCCTGGAGAATGATTTTTTGGCGTGGTTGAAACAAAATTCATTTTGCTCGGTTTGTGCTTTGACGAAGCGCAGAAGGTGTTGCTGATCCAGTGCCGAGCCGGGCGAAAAAATACCGAAATCGGTGCCCGAAACCCGTCCCACCTGTGCCTCGTACTGATTTTCAAGTGATTGATTCAGCGCTGACGCGAAGCGTTTTAGCCGACTGTCCACCAGTGTGCGCCCATATTTTTCATTGAGCTCGATCAGGTTTGTAATCCGGACCAGTTCAATTTCACCTTCTTCGTGGAGGCTGTGAGATTGCAGGGTTTCCTCCAGCTTTTTCAAAAAGGCGTTGCGATTGAGCAAGCCGGTGATTTCGTCGAAGCGTTGCTGGCGGTTCAAGGCCTCCACCTGAAGCAAGGCCTTGGCAATTTTGAAGTTGAGTTCATCGCTGAACTGGCTGAGCTTTTCGTAAATCCGCCGAACACTTTCATCGGGTTGGACAGTGGTTTGAAACGGTTGCCCTTTTGCCAGTCGGGCAATGATGGATTCAAGCTCCAGCAAAGACCGCTGCTCTCTGGAAAGCAACAAACGAAATACAAGACCAAAAACGGTCAGCACAATCAGATTGGCCGACAGCACCAACAAAAGCCAGCGGTTTGACAATGTGTTGTCGAACTGGCGTTCTGATTTCACCATGACCGTGCCGATGGGCGAATCCGGATTTCTGATTTTTACTTCTGCCGCAGGGGCCTGTTCGGGTCTGCGAATCTCCCACAACCAGAACAATCGGCTTGGCTGCCTCTGATTGTCCGTGTTTTGTTGTTCCCTTGAATAAAGAACATCGCCTTGCGCACTGACCAATCGGATGAACCGGTAGGCCCCCAGAGAAAAATGTGCGTCGACCAAGAACGAGGCTTCCTTCACGCTCAGTGCTTCCCGGTTCAGCGAGATGGCAATTGCGTGCGCGGTTTCGTAGTCAGACTCTTTCAGTCTTTTGGCAATGGACGTTTCCAGCACGCTGACTGAAATCAGGATTGTGCTGACGAGGGTCAGCAGCAAAGACAAAAAAAGGATCAAAAACGGATAGCGCTTCATTTTTTATTTGGAATGCCCCACTCTGCAGGCGCAAGTGCTACTTCGATGAGCGTAATCCTCTCACATAACTGTATTTAAACAGTGAAATAAAGGGGGCGGAGGTACTTAATTCAGCGAAAAATGGGGGGGTTGAGGTATTTAAAGCCAAAAAATTTCAAACTTGCAAAAATCCGTCCCACATTTATAAAAACATCTGCCATAATCTTTGCAACCTTAGCCAACCATGCGGGTTTAAGAGCATTAAATGCACAAATAAATTGGAGGACAACTTGAATAAAACAGAACTGATCGAAGCAATTGCAACTGGTAGCGAAATTTCCAAAGCGGCTGCAGGCCGGGCACTTGATGCAACCTTGGATGCGATCAAAAGCACCGTTGCAAAGGGTGACACCGTAACTCTGGTGGGTTTCGGAACTTTCTCTTCCAGCAAGCGTGCTGCACGCACTGGCAAAAACCCTCGTACGGGCGAGCCCATCAAGATTGCTGCGGCAACCGTTCCGAAGTTCAAGCCAGGTGTTGGTTTCAAAGAGGCTGTTTCCAAGCCTGCACCAAAGAAAAAAGCCAAGTAATTTTCGGCTGCTTAAAAAACAACCCCCTGAGTGCCATAGGTCTCAGGGGGTTGTTCTTTGTGACATCCATTTGCGAGGCAAACAGGCAAGCGCCTGCAGCCCGCCAAGCTTATTTTTTCGCGTCGTTCAGATTCCAGTCGTAATCCAGAAATTCCAAGGCCACTTTGGCGCCGCGGATTTTTGTCTGGTCTTCAGCGCTGTCAGCCAATTGGGATGCGTATTTTGCGAAAAACTGTTCACGGCTCGAAATGCCTTTCAAGCCCGTTGTGAAGTCCTGCTTGTACCAGTCGAAGATTTTCGAAACTTCCAACTTTCCGTTTTGAGCGTTGTAGCGGTTGCGGCTGCGGTCTGACAAAAAACGCACGGCCTGTTCTTCAAGCTGCTTGTCCAGCAACTTGCCTTGGTACGCCTCTTCTCTCAAAGAAGGACATCCGATGGATGCACAGTTCACAGCAAAATGGATACGAGGTTCATCGTACACACCCGGTTTGCGAATGGTGTTCTGTTCAATACCATCCAAGGTCATTTCTTTTCCCAACAGTTTAAAAAACGCATCTTTCCAGGGGTTGCCAAACACCGTTCCGAAATCTTTGATCGATTTAAGATTGGGATACTTGGTGAGTATTTTTTCCACTGTGTAGGCGTTGTATGCGTTGATGAGAAATGCGAGTTGGTCTGCTTTGGAGAAACTGTCGAATTCGGCCTGTGAAACCGCACTCAAACTGGCCAAGTAGGTTTTTAAGGCGGCCCTGTCTTCCATGGCGCCTTTATAGTTCATTTGCGAACCGTTGCCATTGCTGATGAGCACTGTGTTTTTTTTCAGAAATGTTGTCCATGCGGCATGGGTGTGGTCCAGCGCATGGGCTGACAGGCTCAGAAGCGTTAAGCTTATGAGCATGAGAATCCGGGTGTACTTGGAGCGGATGTACTGTGTGAATGTCTGCATTGTTGGGGTACTTTCTGGCGGCTGTATTTTAAAATCGGTGCTGACCCTTGCGGGTCGATGTTGCCGATGTGTTAGTGTAAACCGAAGTGAACTAGAGAATAATTGCATTTGTTGCGTTCCGGCGGAGTGGTATGGGTCACTCTGGCGCGTGATTGTTTTTGGAGGTTATAAGTATGGTTGAGCTGGACTCTGTAAGAATCGACAAATTTTTGTGGGCGGCGCGATTTTTTAAAACCCGCACGCTGGCAACCGATGCTGTTGATGGTGGCAAGGTCAAGCTTAACGATGAACGGGTAAAGCCAGCCAAACCTGTGAAAGTGGGAGACCGTTTGGTGGTGCCCATGGGGTGGGATGAAGCGGAAATTGTGGTGACCGGACTGGCGGACAAACGAGGCTCTGCGACACAGGCGCAAATGCTTTACAAGGAAACTGAAGAAAGCTTGAAGACCCGCGCAGCAAAAGCGGAATTGCGCAAGCTCAACAAGGAGCCGTCCATAGACATCAAGGCCAGACCTACGAAGCGCGACCGCCGCCAGCTAGACCGTTTGACCTGACGGCATTTTCCAGCGCTTCGAAACTCAGGGCGCCTTGCGCTCGCCACACCACCACACCTTTTTCATTCAACAAAAAATGTGTGGGTGTTTCCTGCACACTGCCAAATGCTTTTGTGACCACAGACTGTGGATCAATGGCCACGGTGAATGGCCATTTTTTCAAGGCGTTGAGTTCAACCACCGCCGAGGGCATGTCGTAAGGCATGGCCACGGCAACGACTTGCAGCCCCCCGTCTTCAAACGCCTCATGCAATTTCACAAGGTCAGGCATTTCCTTTAAGCAGACGCCGCAAGTGCTTGCCCAAAAATTGACATACAGAGGTTTGCCCAAGTATTGGTCTGGCCCGAAAGCCTTGCCAGACAGCGTGACAAAATTCACCCGTGGCTCAAGTTTGGGCTCTGTTGGGCTGCAACTGCTGAGCGCGAACCACACCAGCCCTAAAAAATACCAATGCAGCCGTGGGGTTCGCATTTTCATGCGGTGTTACTGACGCACCGGCGAACCGTTGTGGGTGTCGCTGGCCGCCTGGCTTTTCATGATGCGTTCACGTTCATCTTCTGAAATGTAGTCGATGGATTTTACAACCTTGGCCACGCCAGGTATGCCGGCGATGGTGTCGGCGGCGATGTTGGATTCCCGCTCAGTGGCAATGCCGAGCAAATAAACATTGCCGCGTTCCGTCACATATTTGTAGGCACCCGTGTAAATTTCGCGGTTGTCTATCATGGAGGCTTTCACCTTGCTGCTGATGATGGCGTCGTTGGAGCGCGAGGTCAGTGAACTTTTTCCGGAGACTTCCAGTTCATTGACAATGACCCTGACGTTTTCAATGGAGGCCGCTTCACGCTCAGCGGCCTTGCGTGTGGCTTCATCTGGCACCTCACCGGTGAGTATCAGGCGCCGGTTGAACACGGTGGCGTTGATGTGGCTGGCGTCGCCAAACTTCTGGGCCAGCCTGGTTTCCGCTTTTAGTTGTATGCCGCGGTCTTCCAGTTGTGTTCCCAAGGTGCGGCGGTCTGAGGCGGCCAGCGTGCCGGAGGCAAAGCCTGCGGCAATCAGGGGTATTTCAAGTCCGGTACAGCCTGTCAGGGCCGAAACAGCCAGCGTCAAAGCCAACAGCAGGTGCTTTGCAGCAGGCTTGTTTGTTTTACTCATCTTCTTCTCCGAGCAGCATTAAGTCGATTCCATCGCAGAGGCAATGGATGGTTAAAATATGAACTTCCTGAATGCGGGCAGTTTTGTCGTGGGGCACGCACAAATCAACATCGTTTTGGCCAAGCATGGCTTTCATTTTGCCACCGCCCTTGCCTGTCAATGTGACCACCAGCATTTCACGTTCGTGTGCAGCCTCAATGGCACGCACCACGTTTTTTGAGTTGCCGCTGGTTGAGATGGCCAGCAGCACATCGCCGGGTTGGCCCAGCGCATACACCTGTTTTGAGAACACTTCGTCGTAGCTGTAGTCGTTGCCGATGGCAGTCAGCGCCGAGGTGTCTGTGGTGAGGGCAATGGCGGCCAGACCCGGGCGTTCGCGTTCGAAGCGCCCGACAAGTTCAGCGGCAAAGTGCTGACAATCGGCGGCGGAACCTCCGTTGCCACACGCCATGATTTTGCAACCGTTGGTCAGTGCATTGACCAGCAGTTCAACCGCGTTTGCAATGGGCGCTGCCATGACTTCCACGGCTTTTTGCTTGGTGGCGGCGCTGTCGTCAAACTGCTGAGTAATGCGGGTGATCAAATCCATGATGTCTCCGGTCGGTTGTATTTTGTCTGATTATACTGAGCCTTCGATGTCAAATGCATGCGTCAGCCAAATCGGTTGTGCTTCTTCTTCGAAAGTCAGCGTATCAAAGCGCAGATCCTTGAAAAAAAAGCGCCCTTTTACACCCCACCACCACAAAGCGGTGCGAACGATCTTCTTTCTTTTTTCATAAGTGATGCTCTCGCGGGCGGTGCCCCAGCGCGTGTCGGCCCGTCGTCTGACCTCTACAACCACGGCGGTTTGCCCGGACTGCATGACAAGATCGATTTCACCTTGCCTGCAGCGGATCTGACGCCCCACCAAGGTCAGACCGCGCTCCTCCAGCCAAGCTTGCGCATGCGCTTCCCAGCGGGTACCTGTGGCCACCTTGCTGCTGGCCCCTTGAAGCCTTGTTTTTTTCCGTGGGTGTTTGGGCAGCCAATCCGGTTTCGGCGCTTTTTCGTGTTTATCGCTTGTTTGTTGGTGAGCCTGCCAAGGAAGCATGCCAAAATACCCCTATGGAAAATTTTGATCTAGAAAAAGACGAGGCACCGCAAACAGACGCCGTACTGGAAATGTCGGCTGCGTCTGCCTTGAGTGCGAGCCTGTATGTGGTTGCAACCCCGATTGGTAATTTGGGGGATGTCAGCCCCCGCATGCGTGACACCCTGGCCATGGTGGACCTTGTTGCCGCCGAGGACACACGGGTTACGGCGCAGTTGCTTTCCTTGCTGGGTTTGAAAAAACCCTTGGTACCCAGCCACGGCCACAATGAAAAAGCCTCGGCTCAGACCTTAATTGAAAAGTTGCATGCCGGTCAAAACATCGCTCTGGTGAGTGATGCGGGTACACCCGCAGTGTCAGATCCGGGGGCTTGGGTGGTCAAGGAGGTGGCTGCAGCTGGGTTTCCCGTGATTCCCGTGCCCGGCCCCAGCGCGCTTTTGGCCGCAGTGGCAGGCAGTGGTTTGGTGGAGGGACCGTTTTATTTTGCCGGTTTCATGCCTTCCAAGGGTGGGGCGAGGGCAAAAGCGCTGGCTGCGGTGCTTGAACGGTCTGAGAGCGTGGTGCTGTTCGAAGCGCCCCACCGCATTGAAGCGCTGTTTGAGGAAATGCTGGCGCTTGGTGCTCATTTGCGTGAATGCTGCGTGGCGCGCGAACTGACCAAGAAATTTGAAACCTTTTACCGGGGCACCGCGGAGTCCGTCGCTGCCTTGCTGACTGCTGATGGCAATGGCCGCCGTGGTGAGTTCGTGGTGGTGCTGGGACCCAAGCCGCTGGATGTTTCTGCGCCTGTGTTGGCCAGTGTGAACCCGTTTGAATTGCTGGACGCATTGCTCGAACACCTGCCCAACAAAACCGCTGTTAAATTGGTGGTTCAGATCACGGGCTCGCCGCGCAATGCTTTGTATGACCACGCCCTTAAAAAGGGCGGTGGTTTCTCGGATTGAGTTTTTTCGGGTTGCTTTAAAACACGGTTCTGATGCCCACCGTCAGTGTTCTGCCCGGCAGGGTAATAAATTCCTTGAGGAACGAAGAATGGTTGCGGCCCTCAGAATTTGTCAGGTTTCTGCCCTGTATGAACAGTTCCGTTCTGCCCGGCAGGTCTAGCCCATTGGGGCGCCAGGCGCCATACACATCAAGGCGGTTGTAACCGGTGGTGCTGGTTTCTTCAGCCACATTGATGCGGTTTTGCTCAAAGTGCCGCGTCAGTTGCACTCGCAAATAAGCTGAGGCGTGATTCAGGCTCATGGCAGCGGTCAGCCGTTTTGGTGTTATTCGGGGCAAAGGTGCCCCGGTGCTTTCATCCTGACCATTCACTTGGTCAAATCTAAGCTCCAGTTTTGGCGTGTAGCCGTCTGACAAACCAAAGGTTTTGTGTGACAACTTTTTCACCAGACTCCATTCCGTGCCGCGCAGCCGCGCTTGTACGCCGCTGAAGACCACGCTGGGCAGATCGGGGCTTATATTGTCTTCCGTGTTGTTTTGAAGACGGTCTGCGGTACTTTTCAGGGAAATAAAATTGGAAAAGCGCTGTTCATACGCGGTGACCCGCACGTCCCATGGATCGGTCTTCAATGCCCAAGACACATCCAGACCATTTGCTTTTTCCTTGGCCAGCGAGTTGTCGCCATACTGCGCATTGAATGTGGCTTCATGACGACCGCAGGCAAACAGTTCCTGATAGCTGGGAGCACGCTCTGTGTGGTTCAGTTGGGCTGAAAGACTGTGGCCCGCAGGCAAGGGAAGCCGCCCGCCAAGCGAGGCGCTGCTCAAATTAAAATTGCGTTGCGCTGCGTTGCCGCACGCCGTGCTGCTGTCGCCCTGCACCGAGTGGTTTTCATGTCTCAGGCCTGCATTGAATTCAGCCACTGAGGTTTTTAGCAAGGAACTGCCATAAAGTGCCGTGCCTTGGGTGCGGGTGTTGGGTAGAAAGCTGTTGTTGCCTTGTGCATCAAAAGCACCAAACTCAGAGGCTTGGTAGTGAATACCCACATTGGTTTTAAACCGTGCGCCGGAATTGCCGATGGCTTCCAGGCGGTATTCTTGCCCTCTGTTTTTAAAGGTGACCTCCGCAGGCTCGCCCGGCGGAATCTCCGAGTGCTGGTAGCGGCTTTCCACGCCCGAGAATTCCAGCGCTTCCAACGGCCCTTTCAGATTCAAGCGACCTTTGAATTCAGTGCGGTCTTGCTGCAGGTCTATTCTGGGTTTCTCTTCGCTGGCCGGGTTGCCTATGCCATAGTTGTTTTTCAGGTTTTGTATGCTCAGGCCCGCATAACCCCAATCGCCACGCAGGGCGCCGCCCAATGAGCCGCCCTGGGTTTGGCCGCTGCTGTTGGGCAGCAAACCGTTGGGCACTTTCACATCACCGGAACGTATGTCGAATACGTCTGCGCTGAATGCCATGGCAGAGGTACCGAAGCTGTAACGCGCCGCTGCTGTGTCTTGTGCCGTGCCGGTTCGTCCAGAGAGGCGAACTTCGCCCGAGGAGCCGTTCGGTGCATTCACAGGGGTTCTTTCATCCAGCACATTCACCACCCCGCCAACGGCGCTGCCGCCGTAACGCAGTGCGCTGGAGCCGCGAAGCACTTCAATGCGTTCCGCAAAAATTGGGTTGATACCCACCGCATGGTCTGCGCTGGTGCTGGAAGCGTCGAACACGCCTGTGCCGTTGTTCAGTATTCTGACGCGGTCGTTGTCCAGACCCCGAATAATGGGGCGTGAGGCGTTGGGTCCGTGGCCGGAGCTGCCAATGCCTATTTCTTGTTCAAGTATTTCGCCCAGCGTGCTGCCCAATTTGCTTTGCAATTCCCCCCGTTGCAGCAACAGGGTGGGTGTGATTTGGCGGTCAATGTTTTCCCGCAGCGGGCTGCTGGTGATGGTGATGTTTTCAAGCGCTTTTTCGGGTGTTTTTTCGGATGTTTGTGCCCAGCCGTTTACACAGAACAATAGACCAATTGGAATTGCGGCCAGATACACACCGTTGCGGCTACGCAGGTGCATGACAGATGTGGAATTCATGGAATCCTCTGAAGATGACAATCAAAAACCGAACGCTGAATTGCATTCGAGTTGGTTTTAAAAATTTGATTGGTCAGGCAACAGGGGGTGCGCGGGCTTGTTTGCCCAGCGCGAGAAAGCGGGAGATGCGTTGTGGAAACCGGGCCAAGGCAGCGCTTGGATTGCTTTCCTGAAGTGAAACGACCACAGGCGTGTGGTTGCAGCCGTCGGCGTTCAGATGCGCATCGAGAAATGCACAGCTTTGGGTGTCAGTGGAGTGGGTGTTTTCAGACTGCGATTCGGACGGGCTGCCGTGCGCTTCCAGCGATGCAAATAACTGGTCATGCAGCGATGTTACAGGCGAGTTTTTACCGAGTGAAGCAGTGAAACCCAGACTTGCCGGTTTCAGCGCGCCAATGCGCGCAGTGGCTGAGTGCAATCCGCCCACCCACTGCAGGGCCGCCAGCCACACGCACAGCAAAAGCAGCAGGGCTTTGTGCTGTGTTGTCAGCCGTTTCGACACTGGCATTTTGCGCTGCGACATGTTGCAGTGCTCAGTCGCCGTACATTTTCTGTTTAAGTTCGCGACGTTGCTGCGCTTCCAGTGAAAGCGTGGCGGTGGGGCGGGCCAACAACCTTGGTACGCCGATGGGGTCACCGGTTTCCTCGCACCAACCGTAGTCGTTGGCTTCAATGCGAGCCAGTGCCTGCTGAACTTTTTTCAGCAATTTGCGCTCGCGGTCGCGGGTGCGCAATTCCAAGGCATGCTCTTCTTCAATGGTGGCGCGGTCAGCGGGGTCTGGAACAATCACCGTTTCGCGGAGGTGTTCCGTGGTTTCGCCCGCATTTGAGAGCAATTCTTTCTCCATGTCTTGAAGGCGCTTGCGGAAAAATGCAAGCTGCGCGTCATTCATGTAGTCGTCTTCCCCCATGGCCAACAGGGCCGCTTCAGAAATGATTTCTTTTGTTTGGGCTGTCATGGTTTAGCCTCTCGATTTGAAACGTTGCACTGCCGGTTTTTATTTGACCAAACACTTGGTGAGGCCACTCAAAAAAAGCTCTTTTGGTAATTTTCTGCCAATAAATACCATTTTTGTTGATTTTTTTTCATCCGGGTTCCACTTTCGACCCAGATCTGCACCCATCAGCATATGTACACCTTGGAAGAGCATTCGTCTATCGCTTCCCTTAGTGTAGAGAATACCTTTGTAGCGCAGCATGTCGTTGCCGTAAACTTGGGAAATGGCTCCCATGAATTCCTCAAACCGAGTGGAATCAAAGGGTTTGTCGGATTTAAAGACAAAAGACGAGATTTCGTCGTTGTGCGTGTGGTGGTCTTCTTCAAGAAAATCAGGGGCAATATCAAGCACCGAATTCAGGTTGAAGCCCCGGATGTCGAGCAGTTTGTCGATGGGGGCGTTGCCGAACTCAGACATGAAAAGATCAGCCCGGGGGTTGATTTGTATCAAGCGGGCTTTGACCGCCGCAATTTCCTCGGCGCTGCACAAGTCGGTTTTCGACAACAACAACCGGTCTGCAAAACCGACCTGCTGCTGAATTTCGCGGTGTTCATCGAGTTGCTGCATGGCGTGTTTCGCATCAACCACGGTAATGACGGCGTCAAGCAGGTAGTTTTCCGCCACTTCATCATCAACGAAGAAGGTTTGGGCCACAGGGCCGGGGTCTGCCATGCCGGTGGTTTCAATGACCACCCGTTCGAAGTTCAGTTCGCCCGCCTTTTTACGCGCATACAGCTGACCCATGATGCGCACCAGATCGCCGCGAACCGTGCAGCACAGGCAGCCATTGTTCATTTCAACAATGTTTTCCTGTTCGTTTTGCAGCAGCAGATCGTTGTCCACGCCCTCTTCGCCAAACTCGTTTTCAATGACCGCGATGCGCTGACCGTGATGCTCTTTGAGGATCCGGTTAAGCAAAGTGGTTTTACCACTGCCTAAAAAGCCAGTGAGAATGGTGACAGGAACTAATAAATTTGGATTGCGACTCATGGTGTGTCCGTAGTAGGCGGCGGGCATTACACCACGATGTTGGGCTAAAAATCAATAATTCAAGCCCCTTGATTCAAAATGTTTTAGATACAGCGGCTAAAACGGATGATTCCTGTGTCGTCCCGGCGTTTTTTTACCCGGCCCTCATACATCATCAAATGCAAATGTGCGATGGCCTCACCAATGGCAAAGCTGAGTTGGTGGCTGTCGAGCTCGCGGTTAAACAAAATGGGAATGCTTTCACGGGCGGTTATTTCACCCTCAAGCCCTTCCCAAAGCATCTGCAGGCGTTCGTCGTGGTGGTCCAGCAGGGCTTGCGTTCTTTCTGCAATGCCTTCGAAGGGCAGTCCATGAGACGGAAGTACCAGCAAATTGTCAGACAATGTCTGCATTCTTTTAACCGATTCCAAAAACTGCTTCAACGGATTGCCTTCGGGTTCGCTGCCGAACACGCTCACGTTGGTGCTGATTTTTGGCAGCAGCATGTCGCCGCTGATCATCAGGCCACGGCTCTCACAAATCAGGCTGGCATGTTCCGGTGAATGTCCGAAACCAACGTGCACCCGCCAGTGGTGGCCGCCTATGGCAATGTCTTCGCCTTCACTGATGCGCCGGTAGGCGCTGGGCATCTCAGACACCAGGCGCTTGAACATGCCGCCGCGCGCCATGCCGGTTTCCTCGGCTTTTTCTTGGGGCAGGCCGTGCTGGTCAAAAAAACTGACCAGATCTTCCCGTCGCACGCCCGGCAGGTCGGCCGTCAATATGCGACCCATCATGTACTCGGCGGCTGTCATCCACAGGGGGGCTTGGTATTGCTGACATAGAATGCCCGCCATGCCGATGTGGTCTGGGTGGGTGTGCGTGCAGATCACCCGCGTGATGCGTTTGTCTCTTAAAAAGCCGCTGCAAATGTTTTCCCAGTGGGCTTTGACCTCTGGCGTGGCAACGCCGGTGTCCACCAAGGTGTAGCCCTCGCCATCTTCCAGCAACCACAGGTTGATGTGGTTCAAGGCAAACGGCAGTGGCATTCTGATCCACCACACGCCGGGCTGAACTTCGGTGGGCGTGCCGTAGGCGGGCGCTTCGGGAAAGGGCATTTTCAGGGTCATGTGTGCTGGCGCCAATCGCAGTTGACGTAAACGTAAGGTACAGACGTACAATATACCTCATTGACCCGTAACAGCAGACGTTTGCATGCCCTCCTACACCATTACGCAGTTGGTCAGAGAGTTTGATCTGACCTCTCGAACCATTCGATTTTATGAAGACCAGGGTTTGCTCAATCCGGCCCGTGAAGGCAGGAACAGAATTTATTCGCCCCGCGACCGCACACGGTTGAAACTGATATTGCGCGGCAAGCGTCTGGGTTTGTCGCTGCAGGAAATCCGCGAACTGATGGACATGTACGAATCGCCTCAAGACACTGCACAGCAGTTGCAGTGCTTTTTGAAGGTGCTCGATGCCCACAAACAGAAACTCAAGCAGCAACTCAAAGACATTGAAGGCATGCTGGGCGAAATTGTGCAGCATGAACAGCATTGCGAAAACCTGCTGGCTCAACAGAAACAGAGCGCCTGACCTTTTTAGCATTCAATCTTTTTATCTTTGGAGATCAACACCATGGCAGCAGCACGACCTTTACCCGGACTGGACTTTCGTTTGGGTGAAACCCTGGACATGTTGAGGGACAGCGTTTCAAATTTTGCACAACGTGAAATCGCCCCGTTGGCTGCGCAGATGGACAAGACAGACCAGTTCCCCATGCAGTTGTGGAAAAAGCTGGGTGACATGGGGCTGTTGGGGCTGACGGTTGAAGAGCAGTGGGGCGGCAGCGGGTTGGGCTACCTGGCCCACATTGTGGTGATGGAAGAGATCAGCCGGGCCAGCGCCTCTGTGGGCCTTTCTTATGGCGCACACTCGAATTTGTGCGTGAACCAGATCAGGCGCAATGGCAACGACGACCAGCGTAACCGTTACCTGCCCAAGCTCATCAGCGGCGACCATGTGGGTGCTTTGGCCATGAGTGAGCCCAATGCCGGTTCTGATGTGGTGAGCATGAAGTTGCGGGCAGACCTCAAAGGTGACCGCTACGTGTTGAATGGCAGCAAGATGTGGATCACCAACGGGCCGGATGCAGATGTGCTGGTGGTGTATGCGAAAACCGATCTGACCGCCGGACCCAAGGGCATCACGGCGTTTCTCATTGAAAAGGGCTTCAAGGGCTTTTCAGTGGCGCAAAAGCTGGACAAATTGGGCATGCGCGGTAGCCACACCGGTGAACTGGTGTTCCAGGATTGCGAAGTGCCGTTAGAAAATGTGTTGGGCAAGGTCGGCGGTGGTGTTCAGGTGTTGATGAACGGCCTTGATTTTGAGCGGGCGGTGTTGTCAGGTGGCCCCTTGGGCATCATGAGTGCCTGTATGGACGCTGTTTTGCCTTATGTGCATGAACGCCAGCAGTTCGGTCAGCCCATCGGCGAGTTTCAATTGATGCAAGGCAAGTTGGCGGACATGTACACCACGTTCATGGCCTGCCGTGCCTATGTTTATGAGGTGGGCAGGGCTTGCGATGCCGCAACGC
>JBEIKS010000017.1:0-16321 GCA_040379625.1 Burkholderiaceae bacterium | reverse complement strand
TCTGCATTGCGCGAATGGATGGCCTCCATTGGTGCCCGTGGCAGTGTGGCAGTAAATTCTCTCGGTAAATTTAAAACCATTGCTCAAATGGTTGCCATTCCCATGCTGTTGTTTGATGACACTTTGCTGTTTATTGACCTGCGTTTTTTGGGTGATGTGCTAATTTGGGTGGCGGCAGCGCTCACAGTCTGGTCCATGTGCTACTACCTGTCCAAAGCCTGGCCCAGCATCAAAGACAAAGCGTGAAGCAGGAAGCTCAGCGCGTCGTGGCCATGCCCAAGCTTCACCCTTTGCGCCAAGTGTTGAACGACGAGGTGCATTCCCGCCCCACGGAGGCGCTGTGGCGTCAGGAACGGGTTTTTCACATCGCCATGACAGGCAGCGTTGATGTGCTGGCAGCTTGGCCTGAACACCTGCAAACGCTGGCAAAAACATTTGCCTGTCAGTTGCCCTCAAACATGAATTGGTCGGCACCGCAAATCAACCTGACGCTCAATGACGAACACTGCGCTTTGCGTGCCCGGTTTGAGCGACACAATGAATTTGTCAGTTTTTCCCTTTTTGAGCGGGCAGACGATGCCTTGCCATTCGACCAGTCGGCCTCCCAGCGATTGTCGCCTGAGTGGTTGGCAAATTTGCCGGGCGAGTTGCTGGTGGGCATTGATCTCTTCGAGTGGGATTGTCAGGAAAAAAAACAACCGGAAGACGTCGCCGGTTTTTTTGAAGGTCATACCTTGGTTGGCGGTTTTGTCGCCAGCGGAGCAGGGCAGGTGTTCACCGACTTTGCCATCAATGGCAATGCGACCAGCCGAATTCTAGTGTGTAACCAGAGCATGGGTTCCAGACAGTCGGGCCGCATGGTTCAGCGTCTACTGGAAATTGAAACCTACCGGATGATGGCGCTGCTCAGCTTTCCGGTGGCCAAGGCAGCTTTGCCCCGTTTGTCGAAGTCTGAGCTTGCCTTGGTGGTCATCACCAATGAAATGGCAAAACGCTCGCAAACTGAAAACCTCCTGGCCCAAGGGTCGCAAGGGTTGGAGCTCGATGCCCAATTGTTGGGTGAATTGACCCACCTGGCTGCCAGTGTTGAAGACCTGAGTGCAGAAACCCGGGTACGTTTCACGGCGGCTGCCGCCTACCACGACCTGGTGGACAAACGCATTGCAGAATTGCGTGAGGTAAGGCTGGATGGCGTGCAAACCTGGACGGAGTTCATGGAAAGACGCCTCGGACCAGCGATCCGCACTTGCGCCTGGACGGCCAGACGGCAATCCGAGCTTTCCGAGAGAATTGCCCGTATAACGCAATTGCTCAGAACCCGGGTGGAAATTGAACGGGAGGCCCAGAACCAGCGGTTGTTGTCTTCAATGGATGCCAGGGCGCAAATTCAACTGAGGTTACAGGAAACAGTGGAGGGTTTATCGGTTGTTGCCATCACCTATTACAGCGTTGGTCTGGTTTCCTATATGGCTAAGAGTATCAAGGTTTTGGGGCTGCCAGTTAATCCGGATTATGCGGTTTTGGTGTCCATTCCGCTGGTGGCTTACGCCGCTTGGCGTTCTGTGCGTGCCATACGCAAACATTTGGATACCAACCCCACCTGACCTGTCAAAAATGATTGCCGCGAAAGCGGTAATATAAGGCTTCTTACCACGGAGGCTTGTTCATGGATTTCAAAGCAGTTTCATCTGTAAAACCGGTTGTTGCAGTGTTGGGCGCAAGCCTGGTTGCGTTCAGTGGCCTTGCATTGGCCGCTGATAAGGAAATGGTTGTGAAAATTGGCCATGTGGCGCCTATGTCCGGCCCACAGGCGCACTACGGCAAAGACAATGAGAATGGCGCGCGTCTGGCCATTGAAGACCTGAACAAAAAAGGGATGGTCATTGACGGTGCCAAGGTGAAGTTTGAACTGGTTGCCGAAGACGATGCAGCCGATGCAAAGCAGGGCAATATTGTTGCGCAAAAACTGTGTGATCTGAAAGTGGCTGGCGTTATCGGACACTTGAACAGTGGCACCACCATACCCGCCTCACGAATTTATAACGATTGCGGTCTTGTGCAAATTACACCGGCAGCCACCAATCCTAAAATCACCCAGCAAGGTTACAAGGGTATGTTCCGCGTGATTGCCAACGATGGCATGTTGGGGGTTGCCTTGGGAGACTATGCGGTTAAAACCCTGAAAGCCAAGAAAGTGGTGGTCATTGATGACCGCACCGGATACGGACAGCCATTGGCCGACATTTTCACGGACACCGTGAAAAAAGCGGGCGGCAATGTGGTGGATCGCCATTACACCAACGACAAAGCCACAGATTTCAATGCGATTCTGACAGCGGTCAAGGCTAAAAACCCTGATGTGGTTTTCTATGGCGGCATGGATGCTCAGGCCGGTCCTATGTTGCGCCAAATGAAGCAGTTGGGTATCAAGGCCAGCTTTATGGGCGGCGATGGTATCTGTACCGCCGAGTTGGCCAAGCTGGGAGGCGACAATGTGGGTAAAAATGTGGTCTGTGGCGAAGGTGGCATGGACTTGCAAAAAATGACCGGTGGTCCTGCGTTTGAAAAGCGCTACAAGGAAGCCTTCAAAACCGACATTCAGTTGTATGCGCCCTTTGTTTACGATGCGACCATGGTGTTGGCCACTGCCATGCAAAAAGCCAATTCAATTGACCCGGCAAAATATTTGCCTGAGTTGCAGAAAACTGACTACAAAGGGCTGGTTGGACGGGTGACGTTCGACGACAAGGGCGACATTAAAAACGGTGCCATTACCTTGCGCAACTATGTTGATGGCAAGAAAAATGCATTGACTGTAATGTATTGAGCCTGTTGGCTATTTTTTAATCGCTGATTTGCCGCCTGTGCTTAAAACAGCGCAGGTGGCAGCCCCGTTGAAGGCATTGTTTCTGTTGTAGTCGCTTGGCTTGAAAGACCACTGGAAGTGGTTTCCAAAATAGGCAGCAGATCATTCAGACCTGCGGTGCGGGGGGGTGTTGCAGTGTTGGTGTCGGCGTTGCCGGATGCATCAGGCTCTGAAGTTCCATCGGCTTGTGTAGGAGCGGTTGGAATGCCGGGTGCACTGTTTCCCGCGTTGCTGAAAGCGGCCAACAATGGAGCAAACGGAGAAGCATCGCCGCTGGCCTGAGGTTCTTCGTTTCCAGCATTGGCTGCGAGCGCCTGGTGCGCATTTCCATCATTGCTGCCGGGCATGCCTGCCATTGCGCCGCCCAAACCCAGCGCGGCCACACCATAAGAGGGTGTAGCGCCGCCAAACAGTGCGCTCAGGTTTTCGCTGCCTTCTTCTTGACCAAACTCTTCTTGGACCAATGCTTTTGTGTCTTCGTCCAATTCAACGATTGCCACAAAGTTCTCTGGTGCGTCGCTGCCAAACAACAGATCTTCCTGTGTTTCTTGCTTCACAGGCATCGTTTTTTCCGCAAATGCATTCAAACGCAAGGGCGCCATTGCGCCTGCCATGGCAGCATTGGAGGTTTCAGGAACACTGAGTTCCCCCGTTTGGGACTTGTGATTGTCTGTATTTTTGGTGTTCATGGGTATAAAAAAACCGACACGAGGTCGGTTGTTGTGACGACGCTTGACAACAGTTTACTGTGCCAGAACCCACTTGGCGAGTGTTTGTGCTTCAGCATCGTTTACATTTGGGTGTGGGGGCATTGGAACCGGACCCCAAGCGCCTGCACCACCTTTTTGAATCTTGGTGGCCATTTTGGCAACAGCACCTGCATCACCCTTGTATTTGGCAGCCACTTCCTTGTAGGAAGGACCCACCAGTTTTTGGTCGACTGCGTGGCAAGCCAAACAGTTCTTGCTCTTGGCCAGTTCCATGCTGGCCATGGAAACGCTTGGCAGACAGGCTGCAGCAACAATTGCCATCAATCCGAATTTCTTGAACATGATTTACATCCTTTTTCTAGCGGGACTTCCCATTGTCTTTAACGAGCCATATTCATCTTCGATGACGCGCCGGCTCATATTTTAATTTGAAAACGTTAAAAAAGCACGGAGTTCACGTGTTGCACAAATTGAACCCCGTGAGTCTTTATATTTTCAGGTTACTGTCTGTTACTGCACCTTGGCTGGCGCAAGACGCCAGTGCGGCAAATTTCGCCAGAACGCCCCGAGTGTATTTCGGCTTTGGTTGTACCCACAGCGCTTTGCGCTTGGCGAGTTCTTCATCGCTGATGTTGAGTTGCAACAGACGCTGGTGTGCATCAATGGTGATGGAGTCGCCTTCCTGTACCAGTCCGATAGGGCCACCCACATAGGCCTCAGGTGCAACGTGACCCACCACCATGCCCCAAGTACCGCCTGAGAAACGCCCGTCGGTGATCAGGCCGACAGTTTCGCCCAAGCCCTTGCCGACAATGGCGGACGTAGGGGACAGCATTTCAGGCATGCCGGGACCGCCTTTGGGGCCCAGATACCGAAGCACCACGATGTCGCCAGCTTTGACACGGTCCGCCAGAATGGCTTCCATGGCAGATTGTTCATCTTCAAACACTTTTGCAGGGCCGGTGATGACAGGGTTTTTCAGACCTGTAATTTTTGCCACTGAGCCGTTGGGCGCCAGATTGCCGCGCAAAATGGCCAGGTGACCTTGATCGTAGAGTGCCTTGCTGATGGGCAGGATGACGTCTTGATCTGCACGTGGCTGGCTCGGAATGTCCGCCAGCGATTCGGCAACGGTTTTACCGGTGATGGTCATGCAATCGCCGTGCAGCAGACCAGCGTCCAGCAGGATTTTCATAACCTGTGGAATGCCACCTGCGGTGTGCAGGTCGGTGGCTACGTATTTGCCTGAGGGCTTCAAGTCGCAGATCACCGGAACTTTCTGGCGAATGGTTTCAAAGTCGTCGATGTTCCAAGCTACATCAGCGGCTTGCGCGATGGCCAGGAAGTGAAGCACGGCGTTGGTTGAACCACCGATGGCCATGATGACGGCCACTGCGTTTTCGATGGACTTGCGGGTAATGATGTCGCGTGGTTTCAAGTCCATTTTTACGGCTTCCACCAGCACGCGTGCAGATTCTGCGGCTGAGGTCACTTTTTCTGCATCTTCGTTGGCCATGGTGGAGGAGTAGGGCAGGCTCATGCCCAGCGCTTCAAATGAAGAGCTCATGGTGTTGGCCGTGTACATGCCCCCACAAGAACCGGAGCCCGGGCAGGCTTTCTTTTCAATGGCGATGAAATCGCTTTCATCCATGCGACCTGCAGTGAATTCACCCACCGCCTCAAAGGCGGACACAATGGTGAGGTCTTTGCCTTTGTGATGGCCGGGCTTGATGGTGCCACCGTAAACATAGATGCCGGGCACATTGATGCGCGCCAGTGCAATCATGCCGCCGGGCATGTTTTTGTCGCAGCCACCGATGACCACAACGCCATCCATCCACTGACCTTGTGTGGCTGTTTCTATGCAATCCGCAATGACCTCACGTGACACCAGTGAGTATTTCATGCCTTCCGTACCCATGGACATGCCATCGGAGATGGTGGGGGTACCAAAGATCTGGGGATTGGCACCACTTTCCTTTATGGCTTTAACCGCGACGTCTGCCAGTGGTTGCAAACCAGAGTTGCAGGGCGTGATGGTTGAGTGCCCGTTGGCAATACCGATCATGGGTTTGTCGAAGTCTTGTTCTTCGTATCCCATTGCGTAGTACATGGCGCGGTTCGGTGAACGCGCAACCCCTTGGGTGATGTTTTTTGAGCGACGATTAAATGCCATGGCTGTGATTGAGTCAGGTTGAAATAACAAGGGAGGAATGTATCATTTTTCGGGCACAATACTGGCCTTGACGCCCAAAAGTTTGGCAATTTTCCCGCAAGGTTTTCATGATCCACCCTGAATTTGATCCCGTCGCCATCGCCATTGGTCCTCTGGCCATCCGTTGGTATGGCTTGATGTACCTGATCGCTTTCTTGCTGTTTATTCTGCAGTCGAGAATCCGGCTTAAAAGTACCCCAGCGGTCAAGCCGGAAGACATTGACAACATCATGACCCTTGCTGTTTTTGGCGTGGTGCTTGGCGGGCGTCTGGGTTATGTGCTGTTTTACAAGCCCGCTTATTATTTAAGCCACCCGGCAGAAATTCTGGCTGTCTGGCAAGGCGGCATGTCTTTTCACGGCGGCTTTTTGGGGGTGCTGTTCGTTTGCTGGATCTACGCGGTTCGCAAGGGCTGGCGCTTCTTTGATCTGATGGACTTTATCGCGCCCAGCATACCCTTGGGGTTGGCGGCGGGGCGCTTGGGCAACTTCATCAACGGTGAATTGTGGGGCAGGCCCACTGATGGACCGTGGGCTGTTGTATTCCCCCAATCGGGTGATCTTTTGCCACGGCATCCTTCTCAGTTGTACGAAATGGCGCTGGAAGGTTTTCTGCTGTTTTTTGTTCTGTGGGCGTTTGCGTCCAAGCCGCGCCGCACCGGTGCGGTTTCTGCGTTATTCCTGTTGGGTTATGGCGGTTCGCGGTTTTTGGTGGAATATGCCCGTGAACCAGACCGTTTTCTGGGCCCTCAGGCCTTGGGCATGACCATGGGGCAGTGGCTCTGCGTGCCCATGCTGCTAGGTGCTGCGGTGCTGTGGATTTGGTCGGGTAGAAATTCATTGGCATGGGCGGGTAGACCACCAGAACCCAACGCTTGAATTCAGGCCTGGCTTTTTAGAACACTTTGCGAAACATCATTGCTGCCAGTATGAACAGCATATAGGCAAACACTTTTTTCAGGGTTTTTACCGGCAGGCGATGCGCAAGCCTGGCACCCACGGGTGCGGTAAAAACACTCATGCCCGCTAAAAACATCACAGCCGGCATATAGATGTAGCCCAAAGACCAGGGTGGCAAATGGGCTGTGTGCAGGCCGTTGTAAATGTAGCCGACAGAAGAAAACACTGCGATCGGAAAGCCCATGGCGGCAGATGTGGCAACTGCATTTTTTAAATTAACGTTGCACCAAGCCATAAAAGGCACGGAAATGAAGCCACCTCCGGCGCCCACAATGGATGACAGCGTACCTATCACGCTGCCCACCGCCACCAGTCCTGTTGTGCCCGGCAAATCCCTGCTTGGTTTCGGTTTTTTGTCCAGCAGCATCTGCACGCCAGAAAACACAATAAACACGGAAAAGAACAACCCGAGCTGGCGTCCTGGCAACCAATGCGCAATTTTTGCGCCCACAATGCTGCCCAATAAAATGCCGGGCGTGAATTTCAGGGCAACCGGCCACAAAATTGCACCCGCTTTGTGGTGAGCCCGCAGACTTGAAAGGCTGGTGAAACAGATGACCATCAGCGCAGTACCGATTGAGGTTTGGATCAGATTTTCTGCGCTGACGTTTTGCCCGGGTAGCAAGTAAGCCAGTATGGGGACGATGACCAACCCGCCGCCCACGCCGAGTAAACCGGCGAGCAAACCTGACAAAAGCCCTAAAAACAGGAGGGGAATAAAAAAAGAAGGGTCAAAGATCATGTTCTTGCTGTTGGCTGATGCCTTGACTTGATGTGGATCCCCGCGATGCCGCTCGGCCCATCCCTGAACCAAAGGGCTCAAGGTGGCGACTGCAATCTGATCTTTAGGTTCACCCGACATAAGGGGCGCTCACACCGATCAAATATACAAGATGCCGGTTTACAAACTAGTTCACGGAATGTTGGCCTTTACGCGAACACCGCAGGGAAAACTGTAACGCCGGTTCGGTTAGAACAGGGAGTCGTTGATTGGGCCCGTTGCTTCCAAGGCGGAATCAATTGCACTGGCGATGCTTTGGATTTTACGCTCAAGTACCTCAGAGTCCAAGCCCATAACACTATTTTTTTGCTCACCCTGTTCACGTATTGTGTCGTGGGCGATTTGCAATGCCGCCAGCATGGCGATGCGGTCCACACCCATGGCTTTTCCGCCTTGTCTGATGTTTTCCATTCTGGTGTCCACAACGCCAATGGCGCGCAGCAATTGCGGCTTTTCTTCGGTTGTACAGGCCAGGCGAAATTCCCGACCCATGATTTTTACATCAAGCGTGTCCATTGCTTTGTCCTTCTTCTGCAGTCACTTCGGGGAACCACTGCTGCAGCATCTGATTGACCTGCCCGCTGGTTTTTTCCACTTTTTGTTTTAACTGTCTGTTTTCTGCTTCCAGAGATTCTATGTGTTTGCGCAAAGCAATGTTGCTTTGGCGCGATGCCATCAGGTGGGAAATCAGGCCGCCTACCTTGGTCTGTAGTTCGTCGAGTTGGTCATGCAGGGGTGTGGTCATGGTGACTCCGATTTTTCTTTGCCCCGGCAACCAGAGGCTTTCCGGTTGCCCTTGTAGCTCATTGTTTCTTTTGCGTTGGTTGGTCTTGAGGCAAGGTTACAAAGCCTACCTTGCTCAAACCTATGCTTTGCGCATGCCCAAGAACCAAGGCAATTGCCGCATAGTGCGTAAGTTTATCAGCACGCAGATGAATTTCGGGCTGCGGTTGCAATTCTGAGGCTTTTAGCATGCGTTCTTTTAGCTCCTCGGTGCTTATTTTTGTTGTATTCCAGAAATATTCGCCTGCTGCGTTGATACCCAGTTGTATGGTGTCGGGTTTGGTTTGAACCGTTTTTGAAGGCGCGTTTGGCAAATCCAGTTTGATGGCCGAGGTCATGAGGGGGGCGGTGATGATGAAAATCACCAGCAGTACCAACATCACGTCCACCAAAGGTGTGGTGTTGATTTCCGACATGGGCGCGCTGTTTTGAGTCTCTTGGAATCCGCCGAATGCCATGTTTTAGCTCCCGACCTGCGTTTTAACCGGCAGGGTGGCGGTACGGGGGGAGCTCTGGGTGGTGGATTCACCGCGGCTGCCCGTGGTCAGAAGGGCATGCAGGTCATGGGCAAAACCGTCGAGTTCCAACAGCGTGAGGCGGTTCATGCGCACGTAAGCGTTGTAGGCGAGAACGGCCGGAATCGCAACAGCCAGGCCGGCTGCCGTCATGATCAGTGCCTCGCCGACCGGGCCCGCCACCTTTTCAATGGCGACTGTGCCTTCGGCGGAAATTCCTATTAGAGCGTGGTAAATACCCCACACGGTGCCGAACAAGCCAACAAATGGTGCAGTGGAGCCCACAGAGGCGAGAAAGGTCAGGCCGGACTCCAGCCGGGTGGCTGCTTCATTGATGGCTTGACGAAGCGCCCTGGTCACCAGTTCGGATTGATCAACGCCGGCCTGTATTGAGCCGTCGGTTCGCAAACGTGAAGCCTGCACACCTTTTTGAGCCAAACCGCTAAAAATGCCTTCCGCATCGGTCTGGGACAGTTGTGTAATGGCTGAATCCAGATTCTGGACTGACCAAAATTGGGCGATGGCTTTGTCCAGGTAGCGCTTCAAACGGAAATTTTGCAGGCCTTTGAGCAATATCAGGTACCAGCTGATGGTTGAGGCGATCAGCAGTATGTAGCCGATAAAATGGGAAACCGCATCGGCTTGCGCCCAGAATTGCAGTAAGCCGGGTTGTTGAGGAGACATGCTTTTAGCCTTCCAGTTTAAAAGTCCAACGGGTTTCATACCACTCTTCAACCGCTTTTCCGTCGAGTTTTGCAGGAATGAATCGCCATTGTTTGATGGTTTGTTCTGCAGATTTATCAAGCAACGATGACCCGCTGCTTTTCTTGATTTCCACCTTTGCAGCCAACCCGTCTGGGGTCACTAGTATACGCAAAGTGACCGTGCCTTCTTCGCCCAGACGTCTGGCCATGGGAGGGTAGGGTGGTTTCGGGTTGCTGCCGGCGTAGGCTGCGTCTATATTTACGGCGGTGCGAGCCTGGGCTGCTGCCGTGCTTGCAGAGGGCGGGCTTGCAGGCGCAGGGCTTGCAGCGGGCACTTCCCGGGTTGCAGGCGCTGCCGCTGCAGCAATTGGCGGCTCAGGCGCCGCCGGCGCAGGGCTGGGCTGGCCCGAAGGCGTTGGTGTTGCTTGGCTGGCGGTTGCTGTATTGGCAAGCTTTGGCTGCGGCTTGTTGGCTTGGCTTGCCTTGGCGGTTGCAGGTTGCGCGGGCGGCTCGGTTTGTCTTGCCTCTTCAAACAGTTGCACCGACAAAGGTTCTGGCGCCTCACGCTGCAAGGTTTGCAGCGCAGGGCCAAGAAAAAGGGCAACCGCGGCGGCAACATGGGCGCCTGCCACCAACACGAGAAGTGCCAGACGCGGAGCCGCCTGCACTGGTTTGTTGTGAATCAGTTGTAGGTAGGACTGATCAATACCCATGGGCGGTTTTTGGCGCAGGCCTCAGAGTTGCAGGTTTTTCAGACCCAGAACGTCTTGCATATCGAACAAGCCATTTGTTTTTGTGGCTAAAAACCTTGCGGCTCTCAGTGAGCCTTGGGCGTAAGTGGCTCTGGAGCTTGATTTGTGAGTGATTTCTACCCGCTCGCCTATACCTGCAAACAATACGGTGTGGTCGCCGACAACATCGCCGCCCCTGACCGTTGCAAATCCAATGGTGGAGGGATCTCTTTCCCCTGTGACACCTTCGCGACCATACACGGCGCAAGTTTTCAGGTCGCGCCCCAAGGCGCTGGCAACCACTTCGCCCATGCGCAGGGCGGTGCCACTGGGCGCATCCACTTTGTGGCGGTGGTGGGCCTCGATGATTTCAATGTCGTAGCCTTGGGTCAGTATCTTCGCAGCCACTTCCAGCAGTTTGAACGTGACGTTTACGCCCACCGCCATGTTCGGGGAAAAAAGTATGGCGGTTTTTTCAGCTGCAGCCTGAATTTTCAATTTGCCTGCGTCATCGAAACCTGTGGTGCCGATGACAATGTGCGTTGAATGGCGAACGCACGCTTCCAGATGTTCCAGCGTGCCTTCCGGACGCGTGAAGTCTATAAGTACGTCTGCCAGTGCAATGCCTGCTTCGAAGTCGCAGGAGATCGCAACATTGGTTTTTTTTCCCAACAGTTCGCCGGCATCGCGCCCGATGAAAGGAGAGTCTGCAACATCCAGCGCAGCGACCAGTTGGCAGTCGTCGCAGCTCAAAGTGGCTTCAATCAGCATCCGGCCCATGCGGCCGCCGGCTCCGGCAATGGCAATTTTTCTTTGAGTCATGTTGGTTTCGAATCAGCGTTTGGAGTCCGGCATGGCTTTGCCGGAATAGTCAGAGTAAATGTTGTCTTTGAAATTAATGGTGATGCGACTGGTTTCAACCACGCCTTCGCCCGTTTGGTAGCGAAACACGTAGTCCCAGCGGTTGGGGTGGAACGGGTCTACCAGCAGCGGGCTGCCCAGAATGAATTTTACCTGTTCCTGGCTCATGCCGGGCTTTAATTGGGCCAGCGTGCTCTCAATGACTACGTTGCCTTGCTGAATGTCGGGACGGTAGGGTTTCACCAGGGCTGGAACATAGTTGCTGCTGCAGGCGCCCAGTAACAGGGCGGCGAGCAAGACCGGCGTGAATGTAGCGTTTTTCATGTGGTTTGGAATCATGGTCAATGCGACTGCTTTGGTAAATGGTGGGCACTGCGCAACAGCAAAGTGCGTAAACCTTATATCATAAGCTACTTAATCGACTTTCAAGAGCCTTCCATGACCACCGCCTCCGATTTAAAAAATATCGGTCTGAAAGCCACGCTGCCCCGTTTGAAAATTCTGGAAATTTTCCAGAGCGGCAGCCAGCGCCATCTCAGTGCGGAGGAGGTGTACCGGCAACTCATCAAAGAGGATCTGGACATCGGTTTGGCCACGGTCTACCGGGTTTTGATGCAATTCGAGCAGGCGGGTATTTTGACGCGCCTGCATTTCGAAGCCGGAAAATCTGTGTTCGAGCTCAATGAAGGCACTCACCACGACCACCTCGTGTGCTTGCAATGTGGCCGCGTGGAAGAGTTCTTTGACGCCGAAATTGAACGCCGCCAACATGAAGTGGCAAAGGCAAAAGGATTTGCGCTCAAAGAGCACGCACTTTCTCTGTACGGCGTCTGCGAGAAAAAAGACTGCGAATACCGCTCAAAGCAGGCCTGACGTTTTTAGGCTCGGGTTCAGGCCGCGTCAAGCATTTCTCTGGCCGCCGCCGTTGTGGTGGCCGTGATGGTCTGCCCACCCAGCATGCGGGCAATTTCCCCGACGCGTTCTTCACCACTCAGTGTTTTGATCTGGCTGCGCGTAGTCTCACCGTCAAATGACTTGCTGACCTGCCAGTGGTGCTGGCCTTGGCTGGCCACTTGTGCCAGGTGAGTCACGCACAGCACTTGCCGGTCGCTTGCCAACTGTCTGAGGTACTTGCCCACGGTTTCAGCCACCGCACCGCCTATGCCTGAATCCACCTCGTCAAAGATCAAGGTGGGTATGGTGGACGATTGGCTGGTGATCACTGCAATTGCCAAGCTGATACGTGCAAGTTCACCGCCAGAGGCCACTTTGGCCAAGGCCCTGGGCGTTACCCCCGCGTGACCTGCCACTTTGAACTCCACCACGTCGCAACCATGTAGGCTGGCGGGTGCAGTTTCAACAGCGCATTCAAAAACGCCACCTTTCAAACTCAAGCCTTGCATGGACGCAGTGACCTCTCGGGACAAGGCTGCCGCTGCGACAATGCGTTTTTCCATCAAGGCCTGGGCAGCCCGTGTGAATTCTGCCTCCAGTGCCTGCACTTGCAGGCGTGCAGCATCCAGATCGGCGGATTCGTCCAGGTTTTTCAATTGCTGGCGAATTTGTTGGGCACGTTCAGCCAATTCCTCGGGTGGAATGCGCAGTTTCCGAGCCGTGCTGTGCCAACGGCCCATGCGTTCTTCTGTTTCGGCCAAGCTTTCAGGGTCTAGGTCCAGATGGCGAAGGTAGGCAGACAATTCTCTGGCTGCTTCATTCAACTGAATTTCAGCATTTTTTAGAATTTCGGAAATTCCGTTTAAATGGCTGTCTTTTCGTGAAAGTTGGTCGATTTTGTGTGAAATAGATGAAAGTTGGCTGACAATTGAATTTTCATCTTCACTGATGGCTTGGGCTGCCGCTTGGGTGCCTTCCAGCAGTTCGGCGGCATGTGACAGCCTTTCTTGTTGCGCACACAGCAATTCCCATTGGCCGGTTTCTGGTCCCACCTTGTCGATTTCATCCAGTTGCCAGGCCAGCCGCTCGCGTTCGGCTGTCAGCAGGTCTTGCTGGCTGATCATGTGTTCCAGCGCCTGTTGTTTGGCCCGCCAGTTTTTATACAGTTGTGAAACTGCCTGGGCGTTTGCCTCCAGCCCTGCGTGACTGTCGAGCAGGCGGCGTTGTTCATCGGCTTTTACCAGAGATTGAAAGGCATGCTGGCCGTGGATGTCTATCAGCGTTTCGCCCAAGGTTTTCAGCAAAGTGGCTGTCACCGGGGTTTCATTGACCAAGGCCTTCGACTTTCCATTGCGATAAACCACTCTGCGGATAACCAACTCTTCGCAGGACAAGTCATGCTGCGCCAGCAAGGCGCGGGTGGTGGCATTGGGTTCGAACACGGCGGTGATTTGCGCGCTGTCTGCGGTTTCCCTGACCATGGCCGCGTCGGCCCTTTCGCCCATGCACAGGGACAAAGCGTCAATGAGTATGGATTTGCCCGCGCCGGTTTCGCCCGAAAGCACGGTCAGCCCGCCGGTGCAGTCCAGACTGAGTGAGGAGACGATGACGAAATCCTTGATGGTCAGATTAATTAGCATGGCCTGAGTCTCTGCTTCCGCGGGTTTTTGGGGTCCAGTCAATCGGGCTGGCACTCCAATGGAGTTTTTGCCGCAACATTGAAAAATAGTCGTAGCTGATTGGGTGTATCAAACTGATGGGAATATCGCTGACTTCAACAGACACCACATCGCCGACCTCCAGGCGTACATTGGATTGCATGTCGAAATGAACACCGGTTTCCGGGCCGCCACGAACTTCGATTTCGATGCGGGCAGTGTTGGGCAGGGCGATGGGGCGGTTGGTCAGTGCGTGCGGCGCCACCGGCACCAATACAATGCCTTGCAGGCTTGGATGCATGATGGGCCCATGGGCGGAGAGGGCGTAGGAGGTGGAACCGGTCGGGGTGGAGACAATCAAGCCGTCTGCGCGCAGGTCATACATATAGTGACCATCCACAGAAACCCGGATTTCAACCATGCCCCCGACAATACCGCGACTCACCACGATGTCATTGATGGCAAGCGCCTCGCACAACAATTCTCCCTTGCGGTGTATCTGGCCTTTAAAAATGGCCCTGTCGTCTCGCAGATAGCGGCCCTTGAGTATTTCCGACAAGGTGCGTTCGATGTCGTCCTGGCGGATATCCGTCATGAAGCCCAAGCGGCCGTGGTTGATGCCCAGCAGGGGAATGCGTTGGCTCACCATGCGGCGTGCCACACCCAACAGGGTGCCGTCACCACCCGAGACCAAGGCAAGTTCGGCTTCTTTGGCTATTTTTTCATCGCAGGCGGCTTCAAAGCGGCTGTCTTTGCTGTTGCTGGCGGTTTCTTCTTCAACCAGAACCCGGCAGCCCATGCTTTCTACAAACTTGGCGACATTGAGCCAACGGCGTTCTTGTTGTCTTCCCGCATTTTTTCCGAATACAGCCACCGTTTTAAAGGCTTCATAAGCCGGGCGATTCATAAATCTGTCCTTGTCATCAATTTGCCCCATCTGATTGTTTACCATCATAATGCAAAGTGTCGATTCAAGAGGTTCGGTTCAGAGAACATCAGCTTATGTTGGACGTGCGTGCGCGAACTTTATTAAAGGTTTTGGTGGAGCGGTATATTGTCGAGGGGCAACCCGTCGGCTCCCGCTCGCTTTCAAAGTGGTCGGAGCTGGAGCTGAGTCCCGCGACGATTCGCAATGTGATGTCCGATCTTGAAGAACTTGGATTTGTTTCCAGCCCTCACACCTCGGCGGGTCGAATTCCCACGCCCAAGGCATATCGTCTCTTTGTGGACACCATGCTGACTGTGCGGCCGATGTCGGAGTTGTCCGAAGAGGTATTGCATGGGCAACTGCATGGCCAAATACAGTCTGTCGACAAACCCAGGCTCATCAATTCTGCGGTGAGTCTGCTGTCCGACTTATCCCAGTTTGCCGGCGTCATTACCACCCCGAGACGTTCTGCGGTGTTCAGGCATGTGGAGTTTCTGGCGCTTTCGGACAAGCGGATTTTATTGATTGTGGTGACGCCTGAAGGCGACGTACAAAACCGGATTCTGGCCTCTGACAGGGTGTTTACTTCATCAGAGTTGATTGAAGCCGGTAATTTCATCAACCAGCATTACGCCGGCATGACCTTTGATGAAGCGCGTGCTGGTTTGCTCAACGAACTGAGTTCCCTGAAAGACGACATCAGCCGCTTGATGAGTCAGGCCCTCGATATCGGCAAAGAGTTGTTTGACGCGGCAGAAGCGCCTGTGCTGATTTCCGGTGAGCGCCGGCTTCTCGATGTTCAAGACCTTTCAACCGACATGGGCAAGTTGCGCAGCCTCTTCGACATGTTTGAACGAAAAACCGTGTTGATGCGACTGCTTGACACCTCAATTGATGCGGCAGGTGTTCAGATTTTTATTGGTGGCGATTCAAACCTTGTGCCCGTTCAGGACATGAGCATTGTGGTGGCACCTTACACGTCCAACGGCAAGGTTGTGGGCACGCTGGGTGTCATTGGACCCACCCGCATGGCCTACGAGCGCGTTGTTCCCATTGTGGACATCACGGCCCGCTTGCTTTCCAGTGCATTGTCTGGAAACCACTGAACGTCTGTTTTTATTCCTCCTTTTTCCTTTAAAGAGCACTGCATGCGTACCGAAGCAAATTTTGATCATGGCACTCCGCTGACCACCGCGGTGGTGTTGGTAAATCTCGGCACGCCCGACGCGCCCACAGCACCCGCCTTGAGGCGTTATTTAAAGCAATTCCTTTCCGACCCGCGTGTGGTGGAAATTCCCAGGTTGATTTGGTGGTTAATTTTGAACCTAATAATTTTGCGCATCAGGCCTGCCAAGTCTGCCGCCAAATACAAAACCGTCTGGACTTCTGAAGGCTCGCCCTTGTTGGTGATTGCCAAGCGTCAGGCTGCGGGTCTGCGCGAGTGGTTGCAAAAAGAGCGTTTGAACCTGCGCGTTGAATTGGCTATGCGTTATGGCAATCCGTCGATTCCGTCCGTGCTGGACAAGTTGCGTGCCGATGGGGTGGACAGGGTGTTGGTACTGCCTTTGTTTCCGCAATATGCAGCGGCTACGACTGCGTCCATTTACGACGCTGTGGGCGATTGGTTGCGACCCGTGCGCAATGTGCCGGAATTGCGTTTTGTGAAGCACTACCACGACCACGCAGCCTACATAGAGGCCTTGGCGCAAAAAATCG
>JBEIKS010000016.1:0-17357 GCA_040379625.1 Burkholderiaceae bacterium | reverse complement strand
TGTGGCCCAGCGGGTGAATTGGAAAGCCGGTCAAGAGGTTTTTATTGAAGATGAAGTCGGGCGAGACATGTACATCCTCTGTGGCGGCATGCTCAGCGTCTGGCTGACATCAGCGGGCAAGGGAAACCCAATTGCAATCCTGAAACCCGGTGACAATCTCGGTGAGATGGCGTTGGTTGGAAATGGCAAGCGAACGGCGAACGTGCTGGCGCTGGATGACTCCTACGGCATTCGCATCAATGCCCAGACCTTGAACAATATTCCCTCTGTCGGTTTGCATATTTTTAGAAATATTTCCACCAGTCTGTCTATGCGCTTGGTCAACAGCAACCATGTTGTAGCCGCCTTGCAGGCCGGTGAAACAGTCCCGCGTCTGGAAGCCATGGCCATGAAGGTGGACGCGTTGCAAGTTGAAGCCCAAGACGCAGACCGTAAGGAGCTGGAGGCTGCATCAAGCAACTTGGCGCAGGTTCCCATGGCTGCACACTTAATACCCGCAGCCATCGCGAAATACGGGCAGTTGGAAGACATCGTCAAACGGTTCAATACCATCCGGTCCGCCGAAACTTTCAAACGCTTGCAGGCCGATCCTGACGAATGGGTGCTCTACCAAACCTTATTGCAGCAGAGCGAGGCTGAGTCTAAAGAAGACCCCCTCAAGGTTTTGGCGCAGTGGTTGAAGAATCGACCCGACTGGACTGTGGGTGACTTCGGTTGCGGTACCTTGCGCTTGAAAAAGTTGATAGAAAACAGCGTCATTGCAATGGATTTTGTTGCGTCCGACGCGAGTGTTTTGGCCTGCGACATGGCAAGTACCTCCATTCCTGAGCAGACCTTGGATGTCGCCGTCTTTATAAATTCCATCATGGGCGTGAATTTTCCGGACTATTTCAAAGAAGCCTTTCGACTCCTGAAATTTGGTGGGCACATGAAAATCGCTGAAAAGACCCGCTTGTGGGCAGATTCCAAAGCAAAACCCATCACTGATGCATTAAATGCCGCTGGTTTTCGCTTGTTGCGACAACCAACCGTAGGTGCGCAATACTTTTACATTGACGCATTCAAAGACCAGATCAATTAGAATTCATCCCTTGATGTTTTTCTTACTGAGTCTGTGTTCCCATGAACCAAGAGTATCCGGATCCCGCTCTCACGGCGCTTCGCACGCCCCCTAATTCCGTAGAAGCCGAGCAATCTGTTTTGGGCGGCTTGCTGCTGGATAACAACGCCTGGGATCGTATCGCTGATCTCGTTCGCCTCGGCGACTTTTATCGCCTTGATCACCGTTTAATCTTCGAACACATTCTCAAACTCATTGAGCGAAGCAAGCCCGCAGACGTCATTACCGTCTATGACGCCTTGCAGAACTCCGGCAAAGCAGAGGAGGTGGGTGGTCTGGCCTATCTTAACGCCGTTGCCCAGCACACACCGTCGGCCTCGAATATCCGCCGCTACGCTGAAATTGTTCGCGACAAAGCGGTCTTGCGCCGACTCGTCACAGTCAGCGACGAGATTTCAACAACTGCACTGAATCCTCAAGGTAGGGATACAAAGACCATCCTCGATGAAGCGGAAGGCAAAATTTTTAAGATTGCGGAAGAGGGGTCCCGGGGAAATACGGGCTTCAGAGAGCTGCAACCTGTTCTGGCCAAGGTGGTTGAACGCATCGATGAGCTTTACCACCGCGATTCTGACAGCGACATCACAGGCATTCCCACTGGCTTTGCTGACCTCGACGGAAAAACATCCGGCCTGCAGCCCGGCGATCTGATCATCGTGGCGGGGCGTCCTTCCATGGGTAAGGCTCAACCCTTGAATGCGCGCATTAAAACCCTCACAGGTTGGAAGACCATGGGTGAGTTGGTACTCGGCGACCAACTGGCCTCCATTGACGGTCTGCCCTCACAGGTGACCGGTTTGTATCCGCAGGGTGAAAAACCAATCGTTAGGGTTACGTTTTCAGATGGGCGCAGTACCGAATGTTGCGAAGAGCATCTATGGCGCATGTACTCCACAGGCTGGGAGGGGGCTCGTGTCTTGTCCACGGCCGCGCTGATGGCGCTGCTGGCACAGACACCACCAGCCGATAGCATGTGGGTGGATCGCGTCTCTGGCGCGGTTGGAGACAAGCTTGATGCACCCGCAGCCAGCCCGTTCACTGACTTTTCTCTTTGCGTTCCTGTGCAGTACCTGAGCGCAAGCGCCTCCGTTCGCCTTGAGATACTTAAAAAACTCCTGAACTTGGACATCTCAGCGGGCGCGATTGAAAATGCGGGAGTCAGCCTGGAATACAGCACTGAAAACCAAAGACTCGCCGCTGACATTTGCACTTTGGTTCGTTCCCTTGGCGGGTTGTGTTTTGTAAAACAGCGACAACTCCAAATGGCCTCTGGCGATGTGCTTGCCACGGCCGCCACTGTGTTTGATCTGGCTATTGAACTGGGCGCTTCTTGCCAGCAGCTTTTTTTAAGCAGCATTACCCCGACACGCTCAGCCCAGGCCCAGTGTATTTCAGTAAGTCACGCGTCTCGCACCTATATCACCGATGAGTTTATCGTCACTCACAATACGGCATTTTCGCTTAACATCGGCGAACATGTCGCCATTGATGCAGGTTTGCCTGTTGCTGTATTTTCCATGGAAATGGGTGCGGAACAATTGGCCATGCGTTTGTTGGGTTCGGTGGGCCGGCTTGACCAACATCGGGTGAGAACAGGCAAGCTGACAGATGAAGACTGGCCCAGGCTAACCAACGCCGTGCACAAAATGCAGGATGCACAACTTTTCATTGATGAAACCCCAGCGCTTTCTTCAATGGAATTGCGAGCGCGTTCGCGCCGCCTTGCGCGTCAATGCGGTCGTTTAGGCTTGATCATCATCGACTATTTGCAACTGATGGGCTCAAGCTCGCCCGGTGAGAACCGCGCCACCGAGATTTCTGAAATTTCCCGTTCTCTCAAAGCCCTTGCCAAAGAGTTGCAGTGCCCTGTGATCGCGCTTTCGCAGTTGAACCGATCACTCGAGCAACGCCCCAACAAGCGGCCGGTGATGTCGGATTTGCGAGAGTCAGGTGCTATTGAGCAAGATGCGGATGTCATTCTCTTCATTTACCGCGACGAGGTGTACAACCCCGATTCACCTGACAAAGGTACTGCGGAAATTATTATTGGCAAGCAGCGTAATGGTCCGATAGGTACAGTGCGGGTTACATTTTTGGGGCAGTACACGAAGTTTGAAAATTACACTGGGGCTCAGCCGGGTGATATGTATTGAGCTTGGGTTAATTAGGGGTGGTTTGGGCGCTGTTTTGGGCGTTGTTTTAGGTGCTGCGAGGTGTGAGTGGGGTTTGGGACGGCGAAGTCGCTGATTCCGTTTTCTGCTCTGACAAGCTTGACGGAAAGCCCAATGGGGCATTTCCGTCGCCACCTCCGGTGTCGTCGCTTGTTGCGAGGTCAAACGGGCGCCTTGCCTGACTGTCCCAACACCCACTCATACCCCGCAGCGCCTGCCTTTGCACCTCAATCCAACACCCACCTTACGACTACGCGAGTCAGATTGCACAATGGATGTGGCGCGCCGCGTAGTAGCTGTGGGATTTTTTAACGTCTGCCTAAAGAATGGAATGCAGATGTTTGTGTGTGGTATTTTTTTATTTGGCTGGTAGTGGTGGTGGCGGGTTGAGGGATGCAGATGTTTGTGTGTGGTGTTTTTTACCCGGCCGGTAGTGGTGGTGGCGGTTTAAAGAGTGCAGATGTGATTGGTAGGAAGCGATGCCTGCTTAGGACTGAACATTCAGGCAATTCGCCCTTGCGACCCCGCACCAGCTGCAGCCACTTTTTAGTGGCTAAAAAAACCGCCGTTGCGGTTTTTTTCAAGGCTGGCAGGGCGGAGCGAGGAACAAGCGAATTAGCCGTTCAGCCCTAAGCAGGCATCGCTTTCTCACCACTTCGTAACGACAATCTTCCGCCCCAGCCCGCTCCAAAGCGCCTCTACAGCGCCTCAGCCGCAAAATCAGCCAACCGTGAGCGCTCGCCCCGTTGCAGCGTCACATGCCCTGCGTGCGGCCAACCTTTAAACCGATCCACCACATACGTTAGACCCGAAGAACCCTCAGTCAGATACGGTGTGTCGATCTGAGCGATGTTACCCAAGCAGATGACCTTGGTACCAGGTCCCGCACGCGTCACCAAGGTCTTCATTTGTTTTGGTGACAAATTTTGCGCCTCATCAATGATCAGGAATTTATTGACGAAGGTACGGCCACGCATGAAATTCATGGACTTGATTCGAATTTTCGTCTTCAGCAACTCTTGCGTGGCTGAACGTCCCCATTCTCCCGCCGAATTGTCAGAGCGGTTTAGCACCTCAAGGTTGTCCTCAAGCGCACCCATCCACGGGGCCATTTTTTCTTCTTCCGTGCCCGGCAAAAATCCAATGTCCTCGCCCACAGGCACTGTTGCCCGCGTCACGATGATCTCAGTGTAGAGCTTGCTTTCAAGGGCTTGGGCCAGACCGGCAGCCAGTGCCAACAAGGTTTTTCCTGTGCCTGCTTGCCCCAGCAAAGTGACGAAATCACATTCCGGGTTCATCAGCAGGTTCAGCGCAAAGTTTTGCTCCATGTTGCGGGCGGTCACTCCCCACACTGCATTTTTGCCATGACTGAAATCGCGCAGGGTTTGCAAAACAGCCGTTCTTCCTGAAATTTCCTTGACTTGAGCGATCAAAGGCGTGCCCGAGTCACAATGCACGAACTGGTTCACCATCATTTGGGCAACGGAAGGTCCCGTGATTCTGTAGAAGGTTGAACCGGCCTGTTGCCAGCTTTCCATTCCTTTTGAATGCTTGTCCCAGAAGTCGGCGGGCAGTTGCATGTAGCCGCTGTAGAGCAAGTCGCTGTCTTCAAGCACCTGATCATTAAAGTAGTCTTCCGCGTGCAGACCCAGAGCGCGCGCCTTGATGCGCATGTTGATGTCTTTTGAAACCAACGCGACCATGCGTGGGGCGTGCAACTTACTCAGGGCATGCACCACATTCAAAATCTGGTTGTCCGCTTTCCCCATGGGCAGGCGGTCTGACAAATCAGCACCCATCGGTGTCATTTGCAGAAACAAATGCCCGGTTGCCTCCACGTTGCCCAGTTTGTCGAGCAAAATGCCGTCTTCAATCTTTTCCTGGTCGCCCATAATGGTGTCCAGTGTGCGACTGATTTGACGTGCATTGCGCGCCACCTCTGACATGCCTTTTTTATGGTCGTCCAACTCTTCCAGTGTGATGAGTGGAATGTAGACATCATGCTCTTCAAATCTGAACAGGGATGTGGGGTCGTGCATTAAAACGTTTGTGTCCAACACAAACAGTTTTCTCTGAGCAGATTCGATCCGCTTGGTGCTGCGTTTTGTGGGTTTGGAAGAAACTGCCGCGCCTGCACTGGCTGCCGGGGATTTCGCAGTCACCATGCTGGCTTTGCCAAGGTCCGCTGGAGCGGGGGCCCTTGCTTTGATCGCTGTGGCTGCTGCAGCGCGTGGGGCTGCCACCACAGGCGCTTGGACCTCAGCTTCGCGGGGTTTGCCTGCTTTTTCAACGCTGACTTTCGGTTTGACCTTGGCCTTGGTGATTTTCGGAATTTCTGTCAAAACAGCGGCCAGTTTTGTGGGGGCTTTGGGCAGTGGCATTCTTATTGGCTTTGTCGAGTATTAAGGTTGAAAGAAATGATTTGGGCAAACATTTTCTACAGATTAAAGCGTTTTGAGAAAACTTAACACTTCTTCAACATGTCCAGGCACTTTTACCCCTCGCCATTCATGTCGGAGTACGCCTTTTGAGTCTATGACAAAAGTGCTGCGCTCAACGCCACGGACCTGTTTGCCGTACATGTTTTTCATTTTCATGACATTAAATTGTGCGCACAGTGCTTCTTCCGGGTCGGAAATCAATTCAAAAGGCAGATCCAGCTTGGCTTTGAAATTTGCATGTGATTTCATTGAGTCACGCGATGCGCCGAACACCACTGCGTTGGCCGCTTGAAATTGCGCTTGGGCATCCCGAAAGTTCTCGCCTTCTGTTGTGCAGCCTGGCGTGCTGTCTTTGGGGTAAAAATACAAAACCACACACTTGCCTTGCAAGTCGTTCAGATTGACTTCTCCTCCAGTGGTCTGCACTGTGAAGTTGGCAACGGCTTGATTCACTTCGACTGACATTGTTTTTTTTCCCTTTTTAAATTCAGGTTCTATAGAGCAGCACCACGCCCACCAAAATGACGCCGATGGCCACCAGACGTTGCATGGAGATAGCTTCGCCCAATAACCAATACGCGCCTAGTGCGTTAATCACATAACCGATTGAAAGCATGGGGTAGGCAATGGTGACATCAACGCGTGACAATCCCATGATCCAAACCACCAGCGACACGCCATAGCACACCATACCCACGATGATGGGCCATTGACTCGCCACAGCAATAAATGTGGGCCACGCATTTTGAAAGTCTATTGAAATGACGCCCAAGCGGTTGGTACCGGCTTTCAGCAGCAGTTGAGCCACAGCATTTAGCAGAACGCCAGATAAAATAAATATCAGGGCGGTTGATTTCATTGGTTTTTTTCTTGAATAAAGATGGCCGCAACAACATCGCGCCCTTCGCCCACCAATAAATTGAAGGTTCTACAGGCCGCGGCAGTGTCCATGACTTCCACAACAAGCCCGGCCTGCGCCCAGGCACGCCGAATGGCTGCCTCCGGGAAAATCTGACTGACACCCGTACCAAACAGAATAACCCCCTCGTGGGGCTTGACACGTGTGCTCAAGGAACTTGCTGCGCTGAGAAAATCACCGCTGTCACCCTCTGGCCAAAGCTCCGGGATGCGCTGGTTGCTGAAGACCACACTGTTGTGGTGCTTTTTTCCGTTGATGGTGACAGACGAGGCGTCGTAGCCTCCGATCATCACATTGCCAGTTAGCGAGTCGGGTTGGAATTTCACTTTTTGCGAATAAATGACTAAACGATTAAAGTATAGCCCTTTACGAAGCTTTAATTATGAAGCCCATCCAAAAGTCCTCTAAGCTCGCCAACGTATGCTATGACATACGTGGCCCCGTAATGGCCCGCGCCAGGCAACTGGAGGAGGAGGGTCATCGCATCATCAAACTGAACATCGGCAATCTGGCTCCCTTCGGCTTTGAAGCGCCTGACGAGGTTCGTCAGGATGTCATTGTCAATTTGGGCAATGCCTCCGGGTACTCTGACTCCAAGGGTCTTTTCGCCGCCAGAAAAGCCATCATGCATTACACCCAGCAAAAGAACATTGCAGGGGTAACGCTGGATGACGTCATCATTGGCAACGGCGTTTCAGAACTCATCGTCATGGCCATGCAGGGGTTGTTGAACAACGGTGATGAAGTGTTGGTTCCAGCCCCCGATTACCCGCTCTGGACAGCGGCAGTCAGTTTGGCCGGCGGTACCCCAAGGCACTACATCTGCGATGAAGGCGCCGGTTGGATGCCCGACCTCGACGATGTGCGGGCCAAGGTCACAAAAAACACCAAGGCCATGGTCATCATCAACCCCAACAACCCCACGGGTGCGGTTTACCCCGAAGCGGTGCTCAAGGGCTTGATCGAAATCGCCAGGCAAAACCAACTGATTGTTTTCGCTGACGAAATTTATGACAAGATGCTTTATGACGGTGTAACTCACACCTCGATGGCTTCACTGGCCGACGATGTGTTGTTTATCACCATGAACGGCCTGTCCAAGAATTACCGCGCTTGTGGTTATCGCGCCGGCTGGATGGTAATTTCCGGCGACAAACGGCACGCAACAGACTACATTGAAGGGCTGAACATTCTGGCGAGCATGCGTTTGTGCGCCAATGTGCCCGGGCAGTACGCCATTCAAACTTCGCTGGGCGGCTATCAAAGCATCAACGATCTCGTGGGTCCACATGGGCGGCTGACTCGTCAGCGAGACACCGCTTGGGAAATGATCACCCAAATTCCGGGCGTTACCTGCGTTAAGCCCAAGGCTGCCTTGTACTTGTTCCCAAAACTTGACTTGAACATGTACCCCATTCAAAACGACCAGCAGTTCATCCTTGAAATGCTGGAAGAAGTGAAAGTGCTGGTTGTGCAGGGCTCCGGTTTCAACTGGCAGCAGCCAGACCATTTCAGGGTGGTGTTTTTGCCCAACACGGATGATCTGGCCGATGCCATGGGGCGAATCGCCAGATTTCTGGAGGGTTACAGGCGCAAGCACGGCAAGTAAGTGCCGCGTCAGGGCATTCACCGTCTTTCCCGGCCGCAAGGCCTTAATTAGTTGTTTTTTTTCGGAATTGAAGTCTACTTATGAAACCGATTCGTGTTGCTCTTCTGGGTTTTGGTGTGGTTGGCAGTGGCACCTACAACGTTTTGCTGCGCAACCAGAGTGAAATCGTGCGCCGCGCCGGTCGCGCCATCGAAATCGCCGCCATTGTTGATCTGGACACTGAAAAGGTCAAAGCAGCCACGGGCGGCGCGGTTGAAGTCAGCGGCGACGCCATGGCCACCTTAAGCAGACCCGATATTGATGTGGTCATCGAGTTGATTGGCGGCTACACCATTGCCAAGAAATTCGTCATGGCTGCCATCGAAGCCGGCAAACATGTTGTGACAGCGAACAAGGCGCTGCTGGCCACGCATGGCAATGAAATTTTTGCAGCCGCTCGTGAAAAAGGCGTTATGGTGGCGTTTGAGGCAGCCGTGGCCGGTGGCATTCCCGTCATCAAGGCTGTGCGTGAAGGTCTGACAGCCAACCGCATCGAGTGGATTGCCGGCATCATCAACGGCACCAGCAATTTTATTTTGTCTGAAATGCGCAGCAAGGGTTTGCCGTTTACCGACGTGTTGAAGCAGGCTCAGGCACTGGGTTATGCAGAAGCAGACCCCACCTTCGACATCGAAGGTGTCGATGCCGCACACAAGCTGACCATTCTGTCTTCGCTGGCTTTCGGTACCCCCCTGCAGTTCGAGAAAGCGTATATCGAAGGCATTTCTTCACTGGAACAAGCGGATATCCGGTATGCAGAGGAACTCGGATACCGTTTGAAGTTGCTGGGCATCACGCGTAGAACCGCCAACGGCATCGAATTGAGGGTTCACCCAACCCTGATTCCATCCAAGCGACTGATCGCAAACGTGGAAGGTGTCATGAACGCTGTGTTGGTGAAAGCCGATGCCGTGGGTGCCACCTTGTACTACGGTGCAGGAGCGGGAAGCGAGCCTACGGCTTCAGCTGTGATCGCCGACTTGGTGGACATTGCCCGTCTGCAAAGCGCAGACCCTCGCAATCGCGTGCCTTATTCCGCATTCCAGGCAGACCAGGTGGAAGACTTGCCAATGCTGCCCATGGACGATGTAAAAACCTCCTTTTACTTGCGCATGCGCGTGGCAGACCGTCCGGGCGTTCTGGCTGACATTACCCGCATTCTTGCCCAAGGTTCAATTTCCATTGGTGCCATGATCCAAAAAGAACCCGCCGCAGGCGAGGCGCAAGCCGACATCGTATTGCTGACCCATCAGTGCATAGAGGGTGATGTTCGTCGCGCCATTTCCGCGATAGAGGCTCTGGATTCAGTGGTGTCTGCCGTAACCCGCATACGTCTGGAGGAGTTGGCCTGATGAGGTTCACCAGCAGTCGCGGGGGCATGTCCCCGGTGGGTTTCAGCGAGATATTGTTGGAGGGTCTTGCGCCAGACGGCGGCTTGGCTGTTCCGGAAAGTTTTCCACAGATCAGCCCGGCAACACTGGCGCAATGGCGCAATTTTTCTTATCCGCAACTTGCATTTGAAATCGTCAGCCGGTTTGCCACTGACATTGACGCGGAAGATTTGCGCCGCATTGTCAATGCCACCTACACCAAGGCAGTGTTCGCAACCGACGAGGTCACACCTCTGCGAAAGCTTGAAGACGATCTTTTCATTCTCGAGTTGTCCAACGGACCTACGCTGGCCTTCAAAGACATCGCCATGCAATTGCTTGGCGGACTGTTTGAATATGAGTTGGAGCGCCGTGGTCAAAGCCTCAATATTTTGGGCGCCACCTCCGGTGACACGGGTTCCGCGGCAGAATATGCGATGCGTGGCAAAAAAGGTGTGAAGGTGTTCATGTTGTCTCCTGAAGGCAAGATGAGCAGCTTTCAGCGTGCGCAGATGTACAGCCTTCAAGATCCCAATATCCATAACATTGCAATCAAGGGTTTTTTCGACGATTGCCAAGACATTGTAAAAGCAGTCAGCGAAGACCTGAGCTTCAAGGCCGACTATAAAATCGGCACCGTGAACTCCATTAACTGGGGTCGCATCACGGCCCAAGTGGTGTATTACTTCAAGGCATATCTGGCTTTGGCCAAACAAATCGGCGATCCGGTTTCATTTTCTGTGCCCTCCGGTAATTTTGGCAATGTGCTGGCCGGCCATATCGCCCGTCAGATGGGATTGCCGATTCACCGCTTGATTGTCGCCACCAATGAAAACGATGTGTTGGATGAATTTTTCAAGACCGGTGTTTACCGTCCGCGCACTTCGGCTGAAACCCATGAAACCAGCAGTCCGTCCATGGATATTTCCAAAGCGTCGAACTTTGAGCGTTTCATTTACGATTTGCTTGGCAGGGATGCCGGCGCCACAGCCGCCTTGTGGAAACAGCTGGCAACCCGGGGCTCCTTTGATTTGTCGGCCCTGCCGGCGTTCAAATCGGTTCAACAGATTTTCGGTTTTCAATCAGGCGCTTCCTCGCATGAAAATCGCTTGCAGACCATTCGTTTGGCGCATGAAAAATATGGCAGGCTCATTGATACCCACACCGCAGATGGTTTGAAGGTAGCGCTGGAAAAACGGGAAGCTGGTATTCCCATGGTGGTTCTTGAAACTGCATTGCCCGAAAAGTTTGCGGAAACCATTGTTGAGGCCGTGGGCATTCAACCCAAGCGGCGCCCGGAACATGAAAACATTGAAGCCTTGCCGCAACGGGTGCAATTGCTGCCCACTTCCGTAGAACAAGTGAAGGCCTATATCCAACAACATGCCTGACTTTCCCGTTCCGAAAAAAGAAACTGAGTCGGGTGGCGACGCGAATCAAGCGGGTCAGGAAAAGCAGTCTGTGCTTATTGTGGATGATGAGCCCGGCATGCTCAGTTTTTTGGAACGGGCCTTGGAGTCAAAATATGAACGTGTTGTTTGTGCCAGCAGCGCCGAAGAAGGTCAGACGCTACTGAGCAAAACGTACTTCGATGTTTTGGTGCTGGACATTTCCCTGCCTGGTATGTCGGGGCTGAAGTGGTTACAAATGCTGCGAGATGGCGGCTACCCCGGCGACGTTGTTCTCATCACTGGCTACGCCGACATGGAAACCGCCATCAATGCACTGCGGGCCGGTGCTCAGGATTTCCTGCAAAAGCCTTTTCGCCTTGACCAACTTTGGAATGCTCTCAAGCGCGCCTCTGACCGTTCCCGTTTGTTGCGTGAGAACTTCATTTTGAAGCGTACTGTCCGGCAAATGAGTGTCAGCAGCCGAAATTTAGTGGGGGAGAGCGCCCAGACCCGTCAGTTGCGCAAGGTGCTTGAACGTGTCGGACAAACCCAGGCCACGGTCATGCTCGCTGGTGAGTCGGGCGTTGGCAAGGAAGTGGCAGCCCGTTTCTTGCACGACATCAGCCCCCGCGCCGCACATTCCTTCGTCCCGGTAAATTGCGCGGCCATAGCCTCTGAACTGATGGAAAGTGAATTGTTCGGCCACGCCAAAGGTGCATTTACTGGGGCCACAGAACACCATCAGGGGCTGTTTTACTATGCGCAGAGCGGTACGCTGTTTCTCGATGAAATCGGCGAACTGCCTCTGGCCATGCAAACCAAGCTGCTGCGTGTGTTGGAAGAGCGCAAGGTTCGCCCCGTCGGCTCTGTTCGTGAGTTTGATGTAAATGTACGCATCATTGCTGCTACCAATCGCGATTTGAAAATCGAGGTGGACCGAGGGCGTTTCAGGCAGGATCTTTATTACCGCTTGAACGTCATGCCAATTGAGATTCCACCGCTGCGCGCCCGCACTGAAGACATCCTGCCGCTGACCTTGCATTTTATTGAACAACTCTCTTCCAAGTTGGGGCTGGAGGTGCCGGACCTGGACAAAGATGTGCTCGACCGTATGATGGCCTACGATTGGCCGGGCAACATCAGAGAGTTGCGCAACTTTATTGAACGCAGCTTGATCATGGGCTATTTTCCAGTTGAGTCGTTGCCTGTGATCTGGCCTGATGAAGGCGAAACCGATGCCCCTGGCTCAGATGTTCCGAAGCAGTCTGAAAATCTTGAGGAAATTGAAAAGCGCCATATCTTGAAAATACTTGCCGAGTCGCAAGGCAACAAGTCAGAAGCAGCCAGACGTTTGGGCGTTTCCCGCAAGACACTCGAACGTAAATGCGCGCTGTGGAATCAAAGCGATATTTAGTCCCCAGAGCGCTAGGAGGCGGTTTTTGGCCGCGTTCTTGGTCTGTACAGCGGAAAATTGTTGTTGCCGCCGCGTTGCCATTCTTGTTTGTCATTCCTGTCCTGACCTGGTTGTTATGGACCTACGGAAATTCCACTTATCACCTTATTCTGACCTCCAAAGTCCGCAGCGATCTGGCCTCGGCGCAACAGTATTTTTTGCGTTTGGAAGAGTTGCAGGCTCAACAAGTGTTGGCTTTCGCGCAGAGCGAAAAACTGGTGCAGGCCTACCGTGAACACAACGCAATGCCCGAGTTCAGGGAGGTTCTGGAAGCCCAGCGTCTGGAAAATCGTTGGAGCTATCTTGTTTTCAGACCTGCCAAGAAAACTCTTTCAGTCCCTCAGGTTTCCTCCGGGTTGCTTGCAATGGAGGCTGAAGCCCTGAAAAGTTTTTCCGCTGGTCTTCCTGAATTGGCATCTATTCAAGTTCTGCCTACGCCCAACGCATCACCTGATGAAAAACAGTGGCAGCATCGTGGCCTCGTCATGCGTTCATCCGCTCCGGTGGTTGTGAATGGCGAAACAGTGGGTATGTTGGAGGGGGGGCTTTTGCTGAACCGGAATTTATCGATCACCGACAATATCAGCGCCATCGTTTACCCTCAAGGCGCATTGTTGGGCGATTCCCGCGGCACGGTCACCATTTTTCTGGATGACGTTCGTGTGGCTACCAACGTCACCCTGACCAATGGCAACCGGGCCATCGGGACCCGAGTCTCCGCAACCGTGAAAGACAAGGTGCTGGGTCGTGGAGAAGTCTGGTTTGACCTCGCATTTGTGGTCAATGACTGGTTCATGTCGGGTTATGCGCCCTTGAAAGATGAATTGGGTAACCGCGTTGGAATGTTGTATGTCGGTTTTCTGGAGGCGCCTTATCGCGAGGTGAAAGAAAAAATCATGTGGCTGTTGCTATTAGGGGCTGGTCTGGCCTCCTTGCTTAGCATTTGGCTGGGAACCCGGTTGGCCAATGGGGTATTTGACCCATTGTTTCGCATGAACTACACCATGAATCGGGTTGAGGCGGGGGATGTGAATGCACGCGTTGGGGCCTTGAGCCGCAACGACGAATTTTCTGAGTTGGCCCAGCACTTTGACCAGCTTCTGGACAAACTTGCCCAACGCCGGTTGCAACTGGAGAGCCTGAATTCGGCGCTCGACGCCAGGGTGGTCAGCCGAACCGCTGAGTTGGTCGAAGCCAACCAAATGCTGCGAAGCGCACAGGAGCAAATGATTGCCTCTGAACGTTTGGCCACCATCGGACAACTGACAGCAGGGGTTGCACACGAGGTGAACAACCCGCTGGCCGTGATGCAGGGCCACCTGGACCTGATGCGAGAGGCGCTGATCAACGGCGACAGTATTGCCCATGAAATCAAGCTGCTGGATGAGCAGGTTCAACGGATGCGCCAAATTGTACAAAAGCTGCTGCAGTTCATGAGACCTGAAAGTTATGCGGGTTATGTTGAACCGCTGGATGTGAATGAAACCATACGCGATGCGGAGTTGCTGGTAGAGCAAGAATTGCGACTCGCGCAAGTCAAGCCGTTTTACGATTTGGCTGCGACCCACCGCGTCACTATTAGCCGAACCGAGTTACAACAGGTATTGGTGAACGTTTTAATCAATGCCTGCCACGCAGCCGCCGCTGTTGAAGGCGGTGAGGCTCTCCGGCCCTGCATCTGGATCACCAGCCGTGACATTGAGCTAAACGGTCAGCCTGCTGTTGAAATTGCGATTGAAAACAATGGTCCCGCCATTGATAAAACACACATGGATCTTATTTTTGACCTGTTTTTTACAACCAAGCGTCAAAAGGGAACAGGTCTAGGATTGCCTGTCTCAAAAATGGTGTTGCAGCGTTATGGCGGCTATTTGTCTGCTGAAAGTCCGGTGCTCAAGCCTTATGATCCTTCTTCGCCGGGCAAAGGGGGGGCTCGTTTTGTCATGCAGTTACTGCAAAAGGCGAGATTTTCTTCAGATATGATTCAGCAAGCCATTTCATTGACAAAAAAAGGCGTACAAAATAAACCGAACGGGGATGTTGTGTCATGAGATTAGTGGGTTTTGCAGGATTTTCAGGGGTGGGGAAAACCACTTTGCTAGAAAAGATCATTCCCGAAATGTGCATGCGGGGCTTGAAGGTATCGGTTGTAAAGCATGCCCATCATCAATTCGACATGGATACACCCGGCAAGGATTCTTATCGGCACCGTGAATCTGGCGCATCCGAGGTATTGGTAACCTCCGGTCAGCGCTGGGCTTTGCTGCATGAGTCCAGAAACGAATCTGAGCCCAGCTTGAGCGAACACATTAAACGTCTTTCCCCTTGCGACTGGATATTCGTTGAAGGTTTCAAGCGCGAACCGATTCCCAAAATAGAACTGTGGCGCCGTGAACTTAACCGCACGCACTTGTATCTGGAGGATCACAATATTGTGGCTGTTGCATCTGACGAGCCATTGCCGTTGTGTCCGCTGCCGGTCTTGCCCATCAATGACCCTGCGGCCATTGTTGAATTCATGATCAACAGGATGGCCTGATGTTAAGCATTAATGAATTACTGACGCAGGTTTGGGGTTCGGTCAAGGCAATAGAGCAAACTGAAAGCCTGCCCTTGGAATCCAGTCACGGGCGTGTTTTGTCTGTGCCTGTTGTCGCACCGTTTTCTCAGCCTGTAGATCCGCTGAGTTCCATGGATGGCTATGCTCTCCGGTTGGCTGACCTGATTACACCAGACGGAGGGCTCAATCCTGACCACGGCGTTTCAGGGCAGCTTGGTTTGCCAGTATCGCAACGGGTGCCTGCCGGAAGCAATCCGGCAGCGCTCAAACCCGGAACTGCTGCAAGAATATTCACCGGTGCCGTTTTGCCGCAGGGGGCTGACACCGTCGTTATGCAAGAGGACGTGACTGTGCTGGACACCGGGCACATTTGCGTGAACCGTTTGCCCAGCATCGGGCAATGGGTTCGAGGCGTGGGAGACGACATTGCTCAAGGGCAGCCCATGCTGGAGGCTGGTACCCGCCTTGCGGCGGGCCAACTTGGCTTGCTTGCGTCCATGGGCGTTACTCGCTTGACGGTTTTCAGAAAACTGCGTGTGGGCATTCTTTTTACCGGTGATGAATTGCGCCAGTTGGGTGAACCCTTGGGGCGAGGGCAAATCTACAACTCCAACCGTTGGATGTGGCGAAGCCTGCTGGAGTTGCCTTTTATTGAGTTGCATGACTTGGGCCGTGTGCAAGACAACCTTGCGGCCACGCAAAAAGCGCTGAGATCGCTGTCCCATTGCGACCTCATTCTCAGCTCTGGTGGTGTTTCTGTGGGCGAGGAAGATCACATTCGCGCGGCTGTCATGGCGGAAGGCGAGCTAACGGCATGGAAGGTGGCAATGAAGCCTGGCAAGCCGATTGCAGTCGGGCATGTTCGACGCCCGGATGGCAGCGTGGCCCAGTTCATGGGTTTGCCGGGCAACCCGGTGAGCAGTTACGCGAGTTTTTTGTTGTTTGTGCGTCCTTACTTGCTGGGTTTGGCAGGTGTGGCAGCAAGTCGTGTGGGTGACTGGCGAGGGCGGTTTTGTTATCGGCCAGCGGCTTTTGTCTGGTCTGCGCCTGACGCAAAAAGAGTTGAGTTTTTAAGGGCGCGTCTTAACGGTGCCGGTGAAGTCGAAATTCATGCGAATCAAAGCTCTGCTGCTTTGAGTTCTGTGGCTTGGGCTGAAGGATTTGTTAAGATCGAACCGCAGTGTGCTGTTGCAAAAGGCATGCTGGTGTCTTATTTGCCATTTACCGAATTGTTAAGCTGATGACCATCACATTGAAATATTTCGCCAGTTTGCGGGAACAGCTGAATTGCGAGCAAGAAACGCTTGATTTGCCAGTGCAAGGTTTCACCGCAGAAACCTTGAGGCAGCACCTTATTGACCGTGGTGAACCTTATGCTTCTGCCTTGGCCCACAACCGCGCCGTGCGGGTGGCTGTTAATTTCGATCTTGTGGCCCCAGTATTTGTAATACCGGATCAGGCCGAGGTGGCATTTTTTCCACCGGTTACGGGAGGTTGAAATGAGCGTCAGCGTTCAAGTCGAAGATTTTGATGTTGCTCGAGAAATGAATAACTTGCGACTGGGGCAAACCGATGTGGGCGCCATTGCACTTTTTGTGGGTTGTGTGAGGGACTTGAACGAAGGTCTGGATGTCAGTGCGATGACCTTGGAGCACTACCCGGAAATGACGCAGCGTTGTCTGGAAGCGATTGTTGTTGAGGCGAAAGCGCGTTTTGAAATCAAGGAGGCAAGGGTCATACACCGTGTTGGTACCTTGTACCCGACAGATCAAATTGTCATGGTGGCTGTCTCAAGCAAACACCGTGGGCAGGCCTTTGATGCCTGTGAATTCATTATGGATTACCTGAAAACACAAGCGCCTTTTTGGAAAAAGGAAAACACGCCTCAAGGCAATCGCTGGGTAGAGTCGCGAGACAGCGACACACAAGCCGCCTTGCGGTGGTCTCAGGCTGAGCAATCCTGATAAAAATTCAGTTTTGCAACCACGGCAGGTTGGCCTTTCGCCATCCGCCTGTCTTGTTTCTGTGACCCTGGGTGTTTTTCTCCCCTTCAAACCCTTCAAGAATGTTTAATGCAGTTTTGTATCCAGCCTCTGCTGCCAATTTGGCGGCATGGTGGGAACGAACGCCACTGCGACATAAAAACACCACTGTGCAGTCCTTCGGCACCGCTTCCTCAAGCAAACTTAAAAACTCCGGGTTCCGATTGTTTTGCGGGTAAACATTCCACTCAATGTGTACCCAGCGGTCATCGTACAAATCCACGAGATCGGAAGAGCACACG
>JBEIKS010000015.1:0-18171 GCA_040379625.1 Burkholderiaceae bacterium | reverse complement strand
ATTCTCACGGAAAATATGAAACAGTATGACGTTGTCGTCATTGGCAGTGGATTAGCGGGTCTGACGGCCGCGTTGCAGTTGTCTGAAAAACTCAGAGTCGCCATTATTTGCAAGCGCGCGGTTTCAGACAGCGCCAGTCGCTGGGCCCAAGGCGGCATTGCAGCGGTAATTGACCCCTCGGATTCCGTTGAAGAGCATGTCAGCGACACGCTGACGGCGGGCGGCGCCCTCTGCGAGGAAGCCGCTGTCAGGCACATCGTCACGCAATCTTCCAACGCCATTGACTGGCTGGTTCAGCAGGGTGTGCCCTTCTCAAAAGAAGACAGTGCCACCGGCTTCCATTTGACGCGAGAAGGCGGGCACAGCCACCGACGCATACTGCACGTGGCCGATGCCACCGGCGATGCCGTTCAGCGCGTGCTGGAGGCCAAGGTGCGCAACCATCCGCGCATTGAACTGCTGGAACAGCACATGGTGGTGGATCTGGTGACCGGCGACAGAATCAACATGCCGGACCAACGGGTGCACGGCTTGTATGTATTGGACGAAAGCAGCGGACGGGTACTGGCCATCAGCACCCCCTTTGTGGTTCTGGCCACGGGCGGTGCGGGCAAGGTGTACCTCTACACCACCAACCCGGACACCGCCACTGGTGATGGCACCGCCATGGCATGGCGGGCGGGCTGTCGCATCGCAAACATGGAATTCATACAATTCCACCCCACCTGCCTCTACCACCCCTATGCCAAGAGTTTTCTGATCACCGAGGCCGTGCGTGGCGAGGGCGGGTATTTGAAACTGCCCGATGGCACTCGCTTCATGCCTGCACATGATGACCGCGCAGAGTTGGCTCCCCGCGACATTGTGGCGCGCGCCATTGACTATGAAATGAAGAAGCGCGGAATCGACCATGTTTTGCTGGACATCAGCCACAAACCGCCGGAGTTTCTGCAAGAACACTTCCCCAATATTTTCAGCCGCTGCCTGGAGCTTGGCATCGACATGTCAAAGGAAGGCATTCCCGTGGTGCCGGCCGCCCATTACACCTGCGGTGGCGTGGTCACCGACTTAAGCGCCAGAACCGACATTCAGGGTTTGTATGCGGTGGGCGAAACCGCCTACACCGGTTTGCACGGTGCAAACCGCCTTGCGAGCAACAGCTTGCTGGAGTGTGTGGTGATGGCGCAAAGTGCGGCGCAAGATGTTTTGAAACAGCAGCGCTCGGAAAACCGCCCCCTGCCCGACTGGGATGAAAGCCGCGTGGGCGACCCGGACGAAGAAGTGGTGATTGCACACAACTGGGACGAACTTCGGCTCACCATGTGGAACTACGTTGGCATTGTGAGAACAGAAAAGCGCCTTGAACGTGCACAGCACCGTATCCGCTTGTTGAAAGAGGAAATCAGTGAGTACTACACGCATTTCAGGGTCAGCCGAGATTTGCTGGAATTGCGCAACTTGGTGGATGTGGCCGATTTGATTGTGACCAGCGCACTTTCAAGGCAGGAAAGCCGCGGCCTGCATTTTAGCCGCGATTATCCTCAGACCCTGCCCAAAGGTTTCCCCACTATTTTGCAACGCCCTAAACGGTCGCGCCGTTAAAGATTTAGCCGGAAAATCGCATTGAGTAATCGGTGGCCCTGATGTTCTTGGTGAGGTCGCCGATGGAAATGCGGTCCACGCCGGTTTCGGCGATGGCGCGCAAGCCAGACTCACTGATGCCACCAGAGGCCTCAAGAATCGCCCTGCCACCGGCCAAAGCCACGGCATCGCGCATCTGCTGCAAGTCAAAGTTGTCCAGCAACACCGAGGTGGCGCCAGCCTCAAGGGCTTGCTGCAACTCCGCAAGGCTTTCCACCTCCACTTGAATTGACACACCGGCATTCAGGGCAAAAGCAGCCTGCACAGCGTTGGCAATGCCACCAGCGGCAGCAATATGGTTTTCCTTGATCAAGATGCCGTCGTAGAGCGCCAGACGCTGATTTTCACCACCACCCATGCGAACTGCGTATTTTTGCGCCAAGCGCAACCCCGGAATGGTTTTTCGGGTGTCCAGGATTTTGGCGCGCGTGCCCTGAACCAGCTCAGCCAAGCCGCGCACCTTGGTGGCAACACCGGAGAGCAACTGCAAAAAGTTCAAGGCAGAACGTTCAGCCGTCAGCATGGCGCGGGCTTGCCCGTGAATAACGCACACCACACCATTGGCGGGCATGAGATCACCCTCCTTGAAATGCCATTGAATGAGGGCGGTCGGGTCAAGCTGCTTGAAAACTTCATCAAACCAAGGCTGACCGCACAACACAGCCTGCTCACGCACAATGACGGTGGCCTGGGCTGTTTTACCCTCGGCAATCAGGTTGCCGGTGTAATCAGCCGGACCCAGGTCTTCTGCGATGGCCGCAGTTACATTGGCTTGCAGCGCCTGCACCAATGCCTGACCGTAGGCATTAAAAATCGCTTTTGAATCAATGGTGATTGAAGTGCTCATGCCGGCCCCATGCCTTTATGTACATCGGCCAGAGGCGCACTGGAAGCCGACTTTCCGGAAATGCCGCGCTCTTGCGCGAAGGCCAGCATGCGGTCGATGCAAGTGTAGGCTTGCTGACTGACCGCAGGGTCCACCAACACCTCACCTGCCCCAGTATCAAAACCGGTTTCCAGCACGGCGCACAAATTGCTCAGTGCGTTCATGGCCATCCAGGGGCAATGCGCGCAACTTTTGCAGGTGGCGCCGTTGCCGGCGGTGGGCGCTTCAATGAATATTTTATCGGGGGCGGCTTTTCGCATCATGTGCAAAATGCCATTGTCAGTGGCCACAATGAAGCGCGTGGCCGTGGAGTTTTGAGCCCCTTTAATGAGTTGTGTGGTGGAGCCCACTACATCCGCCAGCGCCACAACAGCGGCGGGCGATTCCGGGTGCACCAGCACTTTTGCGTCCGGATACTGTTCCTTGAGCAATTCCAGTTCAACGGCCTTGAATTCGTCGTGAACCACGCACGAACCCTGCCATAAAATCATATCGGCACCGGTTTTTTCAGCGATGTAATGCCCCAAGTGGCGGTCTGGTGCCCAAAGAATTTTTTTACCCTGCGCATGCAAATAAGCAACGATTTCCAAGCCAATGCTGGAAGTGACCATCCAGTCGGCCCGCGCCTTCACAGCAGCGCTGGTATTGGCATACACCACCACCACCCGGTCAGGGTGCTGATCGCAAAAGGCGGCAAACTGTTCTGGCGGACAGCCCAGATCCAGAGAACAAGTGGCTTCGATATCGGGCATGAACACCCGTTTTTCAGGGCTCAGGATTTTGCTGGTTTCGCCCATAAAACGCACACCGGCCACCACCAGGTTTTTAGCGGTGTGGTCGCGTCCGAAGCGGGCCATTTCCAAAGAGTCTGAGACGCAACCGCCTGTTTCCAAGGCCAGTTCCTGCAAATCGGCATCTACGTAGTAATGCGCCACCAAAACCGCATCGCGTTCTTTGAGCAGGCGTTTTGCGCGGTCTTTGAGCTCCACGCGTTCAGACTCGGTGGGTGCGACCGGCACCTTGGCCCAGGCCTCGGAAGGCATGCACACGAAGGAAGGCTGCTGGACATCAGGCAGATCGAAGGCGACAACTTTTTGTGATGGGCTGTTCACGACAATTCTCACGCAATAGGCAGGCCCCCATTTTACCTGTTTAGCGCGACGACCACCGTCTCGGGTGGTTCACGCAGGCTAGGCATGTCGAGCATGATGGGAGTCATCTTCATCCGGTACCCTGAACCCCTGGCAATTCATGTCCAACAACCCGTCCGACCCAATTGCGCTTATGAACTGGATGGTAGGCCAACTCGACCTACCCATTCTGTTGATAAACGAACAAGACGACATCTTGAGCTGCAGCCAGGCGCTGTCGGATTTCATGGGCATTGCGACAGCCACAAAGCTTGAACCCGCACAGGCGATTTACAGCCATCTACAACAGGCCCGAACTGAAAATAAAGCAGCCATGGCCTGGCTGACCCAGACACAAGACAAGGCGGCGCTCTTTAGCATCTTTCCTTTTCTCATTGGACCCAACCGTTATTGTCTGGTGTACATGCATCCGCTGACTGCGTGGAGCAGAACGGAAAAATCGCTGCTTCTGGTGATAAAAACGCTGGAGCAAGCCATTATGATTGACGCACTTACAGGTGCCTACAACCGGCATTACCTGCACAAGGAATTGTCCACCTTGCTGCTGGCTGCGCAAAAAAACAAGACGCCCATGAGCCTGATCATGCTGGACATTGATCACTTTAAACAAGTCAATGACAAGCACGGACACATGGCGGGCGACGAAGTGCTGAAATCCAGCGCTCAATTGCTGAAAAGCAAACTCAGATCCAGTGATGCGCTCATCAGATATGGCGGAGAAGAATTTCTTGTGCTGCTGCCCGACACCCGTTTGGGCAACGCCGAGGAAACCGCTGAACGCATGCGTGAACTGTTGGAAACAACAAAACTGGCGCATGGAAAGCAACAGATTCAGGTCACCGCCAGCTTTGGAATTGTAGAGTTCGACCCGGACTGCGATGACATCGACAGCTTGCTCAAAAGGGTGGATCAAGCCCTGTATGCCGCTAAAAATGCCGGCCGAAACTGCGTGGTGACAAAAACAAATACGGCCTCAAGAGGACAACACACATCACTGGTGTGAAAATCGGTTTTCAAGAAGGAACTTTCAGAAGAATTCTGTAACCCAATGCGGGGATTACTGAATCCTCCTAAGTTCAACTTTTTGGAAAAAATCATGTATAAAAATATCGGCACATTAAGCATCACCTCCGCTTTGTTGTTGGCTTCTGCCTCTTGCTTGGCGCAATCAGTACCCGTCACCCTGAACACTCAATTCAACTCAGGCACCATCACGTCCGGAGTTCCATTACAAAACATCATCGTTGATACCGTCACAGTGGGCAGCACTGCCATTGGTAACCTCATCGACTCCAAGACTCTGGAACAGGGAGTTGCCATCAACGGATCTACAGCCACACAGACCAACACCGGATCAACGAATGCATCAGTGTCGGTTGTAGGCACAACTACACAGTTCAAAAAAATCACTGTAAACGCCCTGTCCGCAGGCAACATGCAAAACTACACATCCATTGCCTCGATAAATGCCGCCGCACAAATGAACACCGGAGCCATAGGTGCATCCATGACTTGGTCACACGACCCAACAGGAGAGGCATGGATTAACTCTACGGCACTGGGCAACGTACAAACGTTTTCCTTTGCAAAGTAAAGAAACAACATAAGCAAACGCAGTGCACGGGGTGCCCAACAGGGTACCTCCCTTCTACAAATAAACACCCTCTTGACATCGCCCAACATGACATCCATCAGCAACATCACCTTCACTCCCAACACATTGCTGAAGCCCCGGTCAGCTTTGCTCGTTGCGGCACTGACCTCTCTTACCCTGCTTCCACTGCATGGCTTTGCTGCCGCGCTGACCATGGAAGACAACATGATGCCGCTCATGGAGAGTGCCGTCAGCCGAAACATCAACATCAGCAACTACGAAACACCCGTTGACTTTCAACGCAGCAGTAAATTCAATCAGACACAAATCACCCAACCCGGCTGGATGTTAAATGCAAGCGCCATCGGCAACTTGGTAAATGTTCAAGTCAAGGGTGCGGGCAATACTGTGGTGGTCAATGCGGTTCAAATGAACTCCGGCAACCAGATGAGTATTATTTCACACGGTTCAAACGGCGCCTCAAGCAGCAACAAGAGCAACGCAACCCAAACAACAAGCACCACTGTTTCAACACCAGGCGCAAGCTCGGCAACAAGCGCAACCGCAGGTACGTATGGCCAATAAACATCTGACCGCTGCTGTCAGCGTAAAAATCCACTCGCTTTTTTCGATGTTGGTTGTTCTCAGCCTAAGTGCCTGTTCCATGCCAAAATGGAAAGACAACGACTATGTTACAACCGTTGAGGGCGCACAAGTCATTGACAACCGAACGCCGCAAACTGAACGGCTGATTTGTTTGGGCGACCACATCCGCACAAAGAAACTTTCGCCAGCCGTCACATTTGCAAATGAAACAGACAGCGCGACGAAAGGACCGAAAATCAGGCGTTTCGCGGTGGGCAGAATTGAGGACTACACTGGCAAACAAGATTTGGTCAATGGTCGCAGACTGACCCAGGGTGCCGCGCTGATGGCCATTTCGGCACTGGGCCTGACAAAGCTGCCCATGGTTGAACGCTTTGACATCAGCATTGCTGAAACCGAGTTGAAGTACACAGACAACAAGCTGATCGGCGACACTTCACCGGTGGGTTTTCGTCAAACCCATGCAGGTTCAGTTCCAGGCTCGGATTTCCACATTGTGGGTGGCCTGACAGAAGTCAATTACAACATTCGCAGTGGCGAACTTGAAGGCACGGCGAAATATCTTGGCAGCAGCCTGCGTTACGCAGTCATTGATGTCGGTGTTGATCTCAGGCTTATTAACACCCGGACGCTGGAAGTTGTCTCTGTGAATACATTCAGAAAACAGATTATTGGCAAAGAAACCCGAATGGGTTACTTCCGATTTTTTAATGAAAACTTTCTTGATTTCAGTGCCTCAGAAAGATCTCAGGAACCGATACAAAAAGCAGTTCGAATGGTGGTTGAACACTCCATTTACAAGCTGTTACTGGATTTATACAAAGTCAGTTCAGATGTCTGCGATCCGGTGAAAATAGACGAAAGCAGCAATTTGAAATCCACAGAGTCACTAAGCATCTACGGGAACAATTAATTTTAAAAACCGATGCTGAAAACCAAGCCTGCGGAAGGTCTGGGCATTTACTTTGAGATGAAGCAAAAAGGGTGAAGATCAAAAATCAACACCCTTTGGCTTCATCTGCAAACCAGACCTTACGTCTGAAAACTTAAGACTTGTGGTAAATCTCACTGCCTTTTTTCACAAATTCCACCGCTTTTTCCTGCATGCCAACTTCCAGCGCCTTGTTTGCATCCAGGCCCTGTTTCGCAGCATAGTCGCGCACATCCTGCGTAATTTTCATGGAACAGAAATGCGGACCACACATGGAACAGAAGTGTGCGACTTTCATTGAATCCTTGGGCAAGGTTTCATCGTGAAAGTCTTTGGCTGTGTCAGGGTCCAACCCCAAATTGAACTGGTCTTCCCAACGGAACTCAAAGCGCGCTTTTGACAAGGCATTGTCGCGAATTTGTGCTCCGGGGTGTCCTTTTGCCAAATCAGCAGCGTGGGCTGCAATTTTGTAAGTAATAATGCCGTCTTTCACATCTTTCTTGTTTGGCAAACCCAAGTGCTCTTTGGGTGTTACGTAACACAGCATGGCCGTGCCGTACCAGCCAATTTGGGCAGCACCAATGCCAGAGGTGATGTGGTCGTAACCGGGGGCAATGTCAGTGGTCAGGGGGCCGAGTGTGTAGAAAGGCGCCTCGTAGCAGTGCTCGAGTTGCAAATCCATGTTTTCTTTGATGAGGTGCATGGGCACATGACCCGGGCCTTCAATCATGACCTGAACATCGTGCTTCCAAGCCACCTGAGTCAGTTCACCCAGTGTTTTCAGCTCGGAAATCTGTGCTTCGTCGTTGGCATCGTAAATGGAGCCGGGACGCAGGCCATCGCCCAAAGAAAACGTGACGTCGTAGGCCTTCATAATGTCGCAAATTTCTTCGAAGCGCGTGTACAGGAAACTTTCCTTGTGGTGGGCCAAACACCATTTCGCCATAATTGAACCGCCGCGAGACACAATGCCTGTCATGCGGTTGGCTGTCATTGGAATGTAGGGCAGACGCACGCCAGCGTGAATGGTGAAGTAGTCCACACCCTGCTCAGCCTGTTCGATCAGCGTATCGCGGAAAATTTCCCAAGTCAGGTCTTCGGCCTTGCCGTTTACTTTTTCCAGTGCCTGATAAATAGGCACGGTGCCGATGGGTACCGGGCTGTTTCTGATGATCCATTCACGGGTTTCATGAATGTGCTTGCCGGTGGACAAGTCCATCACGGTGTCTGCACCCCAGCGGATAGACCAGGTCATTTTTTCAACTTCTTCACCAATGCCGGAAGACACGGCACTGTTGCCGATGTTGGCATTGATTTTCACCAGAAAATTACGACCAATGATCATTGGCTCAATTTCAGGGTGGTTGATGTTGGCAGGAATAACGGCACGGCCACGGGCAATTTCATCGCGCACGAATTCAGGTGTCATGTGGGCCGGAATTGAAGCACCGAAAGACTGCCCCGGGTGCTGACGCAACAACAACTTGGCCAATTTTTCACCCTGCGGGCCAGAACTGCGAAGACTTTCCAAGTACTGTTCGCGGCAAAGGTTTTCACGAATGGCGATGTATTCCATTTCCGGGGTGACGATGCCTTTGCGGGCATAGTGCATTTGCGACACATTGGCGCCTGCGATTGCCCGGCGCGGCTCGCGTTTCAGGTTAAAACGCAATGCAGCCAGTTTGGCGTCATCAAGGCGCTGCTGACCATACAGAGAGCTGGGGCCACTGAGTTGCTCGGTGTCGCCACGCTCTTGTATCCAGGCGTCACGAATGGGCTTGAGGCCGGAACGGATGTCTATTTTGGCAAGCGGGTCTGTGTACGGGCCGCTGGTGTCATACACAAAGACGGGAGGGTTGGGTTCTGCGCCGAAGGCCGCCGGGGTCGGGCTTTGCGTAATTTCACGCATGGGCACTTGAATATCTGTACGGGAACCTTCTACAAACACCTTGCGGGAATTGGGCAGCGGCTTGACTGCGTTTTCATCCACCGTGGCGGTGGCGGCTAGAAACTGAGGATTTGCGTTCATGGTCTTCCTGATTGTTGATGCTTGAAAAGGAAGATTGAACCGCAAACCCGAGAGACTTCAAAAGGTCGTGGTGCAAGCTTCCTGCAGCGGCATTATCCGTAACAAGTTTGAGGGTGTCATCTCACCCGGGCGCTGCCCAGGACCCCTGCTCAGGCAACAGTATAGAGGAAGCGCCAACCCCTCACAATTGCGATGCCCAACAATCAAGGTTTATATCGTTTCTGCTGCACGTTCACAGCGAACGCGTCTGGAAACCAAAGACCGCCGAGACAGGAACAAGCATTCGAAGCGGGTGAACTTTTTAGAGCTAACCATACACTCAGATGCAATGAAAGCATACGACAAACTGGCCTCACACCTGATATTTAATTCAGCATTTCGTAACGGCACTTTGAGAGCCCTTCAGCCTGAATTGACGGTGGAATCTTCCTTCAGTGACTCTGGGCGCCATATTTCCAGACTGGCTTTTCTAAATACCCAATCAGATGACTACCAGCAGCGAAATCACCTGGCGTGCGCGCTGGGCAAACTCGGTATTTATTCGGGCTCGCCTGCAACACATCAAAACCTGATTCGCGCCTTGAACCGTTTGAGGGATGTTTACCCAAAGTCGGTCCCAGTCAGCCACCCTGGTTTGTTGAGCAGACCCGAGGCTGTTGAACTGACTTACTGGCTGATTTCCGGGCTAAATGAAGAGTCCTGCACTGAAGCCGAAAAAAACCGGGTACTGAGTGCCGCGTTTTATCTGAACAGAGGCATTGAGCCCCCGGCCCATCTGAACATGCTCTTTAAAAACTGGATCAGCAAAAGTCTTGCAAACTTACAACTCGACAGCACACTCCCAACCCGGGAAAAACTGGAGGTTTTGAACGGGATTGTGCGCAACGCATCGCTTGCCGCCAGCGTGCTGCAACTCGACTTGCGCGTACCGACCTTGAAAATTGCCGACGCCAGCACCGGCTCAAGACTGGCGAGGTTCCAAATCAACCACCCCGGTTCATGCGCGGGGCGCATTGTCATCAACGAGCACCTGCTGCAGGGGCAGTATCGCCAACTCACGGAAAAGGCGACGTTTGCACTCGGTGCAGCCTGCATAGTTCATGAAATGACACATGCGGTTCAACACGCACTGCTTGCCGACCCCGCCAGAGAAGGTCTTTTCTTCAGGGCCTTGGCGCTGGCGTGTGCGCTTGACGGTGAATTACCCACCCTGCACTGGCTGGAAGCATTTTCAACGGTGCCGGAACTCCTGCCCCCCAACTGTCTGCTGCTGCACGAAATGCAAGCCTGGACAAGCACCAAAGAAGCTTTGCTGACGCTGGGGCAGAACAATCCTGAGGACATCAAACACATTGAACAAGCCCTGCTGTATATTTCACCCACGTTGAAAAAAATGGGATTAAGCAATGGGGAACCGACTCAGCACAATCACAACCCGGACGGGTGATGACGGCACAACCGGGCTGGGCGATGGCAGTCGCACTCGCAAAGACAGTCTGCGGGTGACCGCCATGGGCGACGTGGACGAATTGAACTCCACCATCGGGCTGTTGGTCTGCGAAAACATACCGGATGATGTGTCACAGGAATTTGTAAAAATACAGCACGACTTGTTCGATCTGGGTGGTGCCTTGTGCATCCCCGGATTCAACAACCTGACCGAAGCACAATTGATCCGGCTTGATGAATGCATCGCCCAGCACAATGAAAGCCTGCCACGACTGCAAGAATTCATTTTGCCCGGTGGCTCACGCGCCAGCGCAGTCTGCCACATTGCCCGCACAGTTTGCCGCAGGGCAGAACGCAGCGTTGTCTCCTTGATGCGGGAAGAGGAAGTACCGGCCTTGTTGCAGCGCTACCTCAACCGTTTGTCTGATCTGCTGTTTGTACTGGGGCGGGTCATCAACCGGCACAACGGGCAAAGCGATGTGTGCTGGAAACCCGGCATCAACAAGACCTGACATGTTGTATTTGGCATCGCAATCGCCCAGAAGGCGCGACTTGCTGGCGCAACTCGGCGTTGAAGCCCTTGTGCTGCATGCCGACCACGGCGAAGACCTGGAAGCACTGGAGCAGCCCGAACCGCAAGAAAACCCGCTGCGTTATGTTCGCCGGGTGACGCAGGCCAAGGGCAAAGCGGCTTGGCAACGCCTGCTGCGCCAAGGGCTGGCGCCAGGCCCTGTTTTGGTGGCAGACACCACTGTGGCACTGGGCGGCCGCATTTTAGGCAAACCGGAAAATGAAGGCGAGGCACGGGTCACCTTGCAAACCCTTTCTGGAAAAAAACATGTGGTTTACACCTGCGTTCTGGTTCAAACATCGGCCACCACCCGCCTGCAGGCCTTAAGCCGCTCGGAAGTGCAATTTTGTGCGCTCAGCGAAAACGACATCAACAACTACATCGCGACCGGAGAACCGATGGACAAAGCCGGCGCCTATGGCATACAGGGGCAAGCCGCCAGGTTCGTAGTTCGCATCACGGGCAGTTACACAGGTATCATCGGTTTACCGCTGTATGAAACAGAGCAATTGTTAAAGCAACTGGGCCTGATTCCACATGAATGAACAAATACTGATCAACATCACGCCGCAGGAAACACGGGTGGCCATTGTGCAGTACGGCACGGTGCAAGAACTGCACATAGAACGCACCGCTTCGCGTGGCATGGTGGGCAACGTTTACCTCGGCAAGGTTGTCAGGGTGCTGCCCGGCATGCAATCTGCATTCATAGACATCGGGCTGGAACGTGCTGCGTTTTTACATGTTGCCGACCTCTGGGAACACCGGGCGTTTCATCACAGCAACCGCAATGCCGCTCTGGCGCCCCCTCCCATTGAAAAAATGGTGTTTGAAGGGCAGTCCCTGATTGTGCAGGTCATCAAAGACCCGCTGGGAACCAAAGGCGCCAGATTGTCCACTCAAATAAGCATTGCCGGGCGCATGTTGGTTCACTTGCCCCAAGACCCGCACATTGGCATTTCGCAACGCATTGAAGACGAAGCCGAGCGTGAACTTTTAAGAAACAAGCTTCAGGCGGTGTTGCCGGCCGAAGAAAAAGGCGGCTTCATCATCAGAACGCACGCTGAAGATTCCTCGGATGCAGATTTGGCCTCTGATGTGGAATATTTGCGCCTGCGCTGGAAAGAAATGCTGACATTGGCTCGCACAAAACCCGCCCCCACCCTGCTTTACCAAGACTTGAGCCTGGCTCAGCGGGTGGTTCGCGACTTGAGCAGTGAAGAAACCAACGGCGTTCTGGTAGATTCCCATGAAAACCTGCAAGCCCTGCTGGATTTCGCACAAACCTATGCAAAACAAGTAGTTGCTAAACTTCAGGTATTCAGCGGCGAGCGCCCCTTGTTTGAACTCTACAATATTGAAGACGAACTGCAAAAAGCGCTGGGCCCGCGCGTCGATCTGAAATCAGGGGGCTACCTGATCATTGATCAAACCGAAGCGCTCACCACAGTGGATGTCAATACCGGCGGCTTCACCGGCACCCGCAACTTTGATGAAACCATTTTCAAAACCAATCTTGAAGCGGCACAAGCCACCGCGAGGCAACTGCGTTTGCGCAACCTCGGCGGCATCATCATCATCGACTTCATAGACATGGACAATGAAGACCACCGCGAGGCGGTTCTCACTGAATTGAAAAAAACACTGGCCAGAGACCGCACACGAACCACCATCAACGGGTTTTCAAATCTGGGCTTGGTGGAAATGACCCGCAAGCGCACCCGCGAAAGCCTGTCGCACATACTCTGTGAACCCTGTCCGGCCTGTGCCGGCAAGGGTCAGGTCAAAACCGCGCGCACGGTCTGCTACGAAATCATGCGGGAAATCATTCGGGAAAGTCGCCAGTTCAACCCGAAAGAGTTCCGAATTCTTGCAGCACCGGCCGTCATAGACCTGTTTCTGGAAGAAGAGGCGCAATACCTGGGCATGTTGGAGGAATTTGTCGGCAAACCGATCACGCTGCAAGTAGACAACCTGTTCGTACAGGAAAACTACGACATTATTCTCACTTGAAACACCCTTTTTAAGACGGAACCCCGTGAGCTTTGATTTTGACAAGACCTACACTGATTTTTGTGCCGATTTGTCCACAAAACATTTGTTCAGACAACTGCCGAAGTATCAGCCTGGCGGCTTGACCGCAGATTTTTCCAGCAACGACTATCTCGGCCTGAGCAAACACAGGCGCCTGAAACATGCCGCCAGCGATGCACTGGACCAATGGGGGCTGGGCAGCACGGGCTCGCGCCTGCTTTCTGGCAATGTACCCTGCCACGAAGCGCTGGAGGCCCTGATCGCCAAAGCCAAAGGCACACCAGCAGCACTGGTGTTCAGCTCTGGCTACCAGGCCAACGCCACCGTGCTGGGCGCACTGCTGGACAAACGAACGCTAAAAAAGGAAGCCGTGGTTTTTGCAGACCGGCTTAACCATTCCAGCCTGCACCACGCCTGCCGCTACGCCGGTGTTGTACAACAACGGTTTGACCACAACGACATGAACCACCTTGAGTCTCTGCTGCAAGCCCATGCACATGAAGACAAAGCGATGTTCATTGTGGCGGAAACCGTTTACGGCATGGACGGCGACTGCGCCGACATCGACAAACTCTACGAACTGGCGCATCGCTTCAACGCATTTTTATACCTCGATGAAGCCCACGCAACCGGTATGCTGGGACAAGACGGCTATGGGCTGACCGCTCAACGCGACAACCCTCCCCCCATGATTGCCATGGGCACGTTCAGCAAGGCCATTGGTTGCAGTGGCGCCTACATTGCCTGCAGTGAGGCTGTAAAAAACTATTTGCTCAACCGCTGTACCGGGTTTGTTTATTCAACGGCTCCGCCACCGGCCATTTCCGCTGCAGTAATGACCGCCTTGAAAATGTTGCCGACACTGGGGCTTGAGCGTCAAAAAATTCTCAACATGGCCCAATCACTGCGAGATCACTGCGCACAATTGGGACTGAACACCGGGCATTCCACCACCCACATTGTGCCCATTGTGGTGGGAGACGAAACCAGCGCATTGCAGCTCAAGGCGTTTTTGCTGGAACGCGGCTTGCTGACGTCGGCGGTCAGACCGCCCACTGTGCCCATGGGTACGGCGCGGGTGCGTGTTGCTTTGTGCAGCCACCACACGGCGGGGCAATTAGACAGCCTGAAGGCCTCGCTGGCGGCCTGGTGCGAGGCCAGACGCTCAACAGCACTCGCCTGAATCGGCATCAAGCGGACGCACACAACTTGAATCCGAATTTTGTTTTTAAAAGCGGCTGGGCAGGTCAGGCAAGCGACTTTGAACCTTTGAAGCAGGCCCTGAAAAAGCTGATTCCAGAGGCGGTATTTTCTGATTGGCAGCAGGAGGAAAACACACATCGGGCGCCCGCGCAGCCCTGTATTGCAATCGGCCATTCGCTCGGCTTTGCAGATCTGGTTTCTTCAGGTCGAAGCTGGCAAGGTGCGGTCAGCCTTCAGGGTTTTACGCATTTTCGCAGCGCTGCAGTCGATTCCTGTACAGGCACCCCCAGCCGTTTACTGAGGCAAATGCAGAAGCGGTTTTCAGAATCTCCGGAAAAAGTGGTCCGTGAATTTTTAAACAGCGCAGGCTTTAATGATGGCGAGCGACTGTCCGGTGAACTTACTTCTGATCCATTGAGCGACACTGCAAAACAGGCGTTGTCTGAAGACCTGCAACGGCTTTATGAACTGAACATCAGCTTGCCCACAGGCATGAATATTCTGGCAATTGCCAGCCAAGACGACCCCATCGTACCGGCCAGCCTCACTGAATACTGTTTCGGCGGCAAAACCGGCATTGCACTGCACTGGTTAAGCGATGGGCATAGGCACGCGGTACACAAACATCAGGCGCAGGCCTGTGCAAACCTGATTCTGGATTGGCTGCACACGTGAACCCGATTGCGCAGCGGTTTTCTGAAGCCTCCCGCGTTTATGATGCACACGCCAGCGTTCAGCAACAGGTGGCACGGGTATTTTCAGCGTGGATTGCCAAGGGTTGGCAAAGCGAGGTAAAACCGAAAACATTTCTGGACTTGGGTTGCGGCACAGGCTATTTCACCCGCTGCCTGCAAACCGAGTTTCCAGACGCCTGCGCAATGGCCTGCGACTGGGCGCCAGACATGTTGAATGTGGCGAAACAGCACACCTGCGATATTCAGTTTTTTCAAGGCGATGCAGCCAACTTTACAGCGCCAGCCCCCCCTGAGCTAATTGCTTCAAGCTTTTGCATGCAATGGTTGGAAGACATTCCCGCGGCCTTTGCGCACCACTTGCAGCACTGCCAACGGCTGACTGTTGCATTGCCCTGCAATGGCTCTTTTAAGGAATGGGAAAAGGCTCACCAGACTTTGGGCTGTATCAGTGGCCTGCACCCACTGCCTGATGCAGGCGAATTGTGCAGCAAAATGGTGTCTTGGCATGCAGCAGGCCTCATCAAGCGTTGGCGTTGCGACATCCAGCAATTTACACAACACCACACCGACGGGCTGGCATTTGCGCGTCACCTGAAAGCCATTGGCGCAGGCACAGCAAAGCCAGGTCATCAGCCGGTTAATTTAAGAAAGTTGATGACCCTGCTGCCAAAACCGCTCAATACAAACTACGAAGTGCTGTTTTTGGAACTCGACAGCATCAGTACTGCCAACTGACGTTGGACTCACCCAACCAGGCTTTCAAACGGTCGGCCAAGGCTTCATCAGGCTTGACGCGCCAGTTGTCCGGCAAGCGCAGGGTACAGGCCGCTGTGCTGTTGTGGTAGGCAATATCCACCATGCAACCGCCTTCGCTGCTCAAATACGGTCTTAGGACATCTTCAAGCCGCTTGGCGTCCGAGTGCCCGTTCATTTTCAAATTCAAGGCATGTACAAACTGGCTGCGCGCTTCGGTGAGCGTGCACAAACGCTCAGCCACCACGCGAAGGCCGCCGCTGTAGGCGTCGTCAGACACCTTGCCCTGCACAATGACCAAGGCGTCTTCCTTCAACCAACTGCGGTTCTGCTCGTACAACTCATTAAAAACACTGATTTCCACCGCATGGGTGCCATCATCAAGCAACAGAAACGCCATTTTTCCGCGCTTGGTAATCTGCACCCTGAGGGCTGCCACAACGCCAGTCATCCAGGTGGCTTCTCGGTTGGGCGTAAGCTTTGCCAATTGCGTTTTAATGAACGGACGCACCTTGGGCGCGTCTGCATCAAACAAATGACCGCTGAGGTAGAAACCCAGAGCGGTTTTTTCTTCGGACAGTTTTTGACGCTCGTCCCAACTGGGCACATCCACCAGCGCGGGCGGTTCCTCACCGCCTTCATCGCCTCCAAACAGACTGGCCTGCGACGCATTGGCCAACTGTACTTCGGCCCACTCCATGGCGCGGCCAACGGAGGCCAGCACTTTGGCGCGGTCGGCGTGCAGGGAATCAAAAGCGCCGGCGCGGGCCAAGCCCTCAATGACACGGCGGTTGATCTGGCGTTTATCAACCCGTTTCACCAAATCAAAGACGCTGGTGTAGGGGCCGTTGGCCTCGCGTTCAGCCACAATGGCTTCGCAGGCCGCCTGACCTGTGCCTTTGACGGAACCCAAACCGTAGCGAATGACGGAAGCGCGTTTTTCAGTGGGGCCCCGCGTGGGCAAAAACCGGTAACCGGACAAGTTGATGTCTGGCGCAATCACCTTCAGGTTGCAATGGCTGACGCAGTCATCCACAAAAATCTTGATTTTGTCGGTGTCATCCATGTCCGAGGACAAGGTGGCGGCCATGAATTCTGCAGGGTAATGCGCTTTCAGCCAGGCGGTGTGGTAGGCCACGAGCGCGTAGGCGGCTGAATGTGAATTGTGGACAATCAAGCCATCCGCTACAAAATTATGATGCTCTTCAATTTCAAGGTCATAGGTATCGTCCATGCCCATTGGCTCAATTGAGACAATTTCATCCCAGATGACATCAGCATTGGCCAAATCAAGCAGCGCATCATTGGACAAGCTGTGCCCGATTTGACCAATGGTGGAAAGACGGAAGCCTTTCTTACCTGCAGAGCCCTTGCCGTAAAACTCTTTCATCGACAAGCCGGTTCGCTGCTCAAGCACATCCCATGTAAGCGCGTGACTCTGCCTGATCTGGTTTACCTGATTTCGAACGGCAACGGGCACTACATCTTTCGAGCTCAAATCGCTTAACCCGGCCGCGCGCTGCTCAAGCGCTTGCACCTGCAGGGGGCGTCCCAACATGTGGGGCAAAACCTGCTGCGCAAATCGTTTCACACTGGTGTCACCCAGTAGATGGAGGGCATAACCCGGTTTAATTTGATCCCGGTAACGAAACCCCTTCTGGTGCAACACGGTTGCAACGCCCAACCGGAGCAGTAACAGACGAACATCTTCAGCCAACCCGCGAGATGAGGTCGCATAAAACACAGTGGTGTGTTGAAGCGAAATACTGCCGTCTCCGCTCCACATTCTTCCCAACAGCAATGCGATGCTGTCGTTATTCAACTCGAAGACTTCCTTTGGAATCCGTTTCTCGGTTGCCGGCGTATATGTCAGGCCCAGCTGTTCAAATGTGTTATCGAACCCAACCGCGGCCTGCGCAAAATCATCAATCAGGACCTTGTCATTGTTGTAAAAAAACAGGTTCGACGGATGACAGGTATTACCCTCACTGAGCAGACCCGCCAGCGTAATCAGTTGATGGTCAGGCCAACGCTTGTCTGTATTGACCTGCAACCGCCGTGCAGCGGCGATCTGATCGCCGACCTTCAAGTCTTCCAGATTGACCCACCCCTGCAAGGTTCTGAAAGGATGATTGCCCGTTGCGGTGATTTCATGACCACTGCGGGTCTTGAGACGGAATACGGGTTTAAACCCGTTCCAAACGACATCGAGCACCCGACGGGGTACAAGTTTGTATTGCTCATCCAGTGCATGTAACCGAGGGCGCGCCTTGGACTTGAAAAGCGCTTCGACGGTTGTCCATTGACCAGAGTCAGCGTCCATGACGCGGGTACTGCCGTGAACGCATTTATTAAAACCATACTCTGCGAACTTTTCCATCAGGTCAAAGAGTTGCGTGGCCAATTGCATGGGTACACCGCGCTCAGTGGCACCCGTGGTAAAAATTTCCCGCTGCTTGGCCATTTCTTCGGGTTTTTTCTTGCCCATGGCCCGGCGCAGCAAATCGGCGCCGCCCAGCGAATAGCCGCCCAGGCGCTGCGCCACCTGCATCACCTGCTCTTGATAGACCATGATGCCGTAGGTTTCTTCCAGCACTTCGCGCATCAGGGGGTGGGGGTATTCCACCT
>JBEIKS010000014.1:0-18207 GCA_040379625.1 Burkholderiaceae bacterium | reverse complement strand
TTCGCGAAAGAAAGCGCTGCCTTGACCCGCACGCAGATTCTGCAGCAGGCCGGTTCAGCGATGTTGTCACAGGCCAACCAGTTGCCACAGGGCGTGTTGTCCTTGTTGCCACGGTAAGCAATCAGTTACGAGGGGGCGCTCTAGAAAACGTCCCCTCAAGCCTAATTTTTTAAAGTTTTTAGTGAGTTGTGCCGTAACATTTTTTATCAGGTGGAGATTTGAAAATGGCGATGGATTTCGATGTACGTTGGTTGAGTCTTAGCGGTTCCACACAGGCCGATGGTCTGGACGAGCTTGACAGTGTCAGGGCCTCTGGCGTGCCAAAGTTTGAGGCGCCCACAGATGGCCGCTTCGAAGCTTTGCTGGAAGCGCACTTGCAGTGGGCCACCAGCGCCAGAAGCGCGCAGGGCACACAGGCTCAGAGCCGAGTGGCAGCCAGCGATGAATACCGCGCCTCTAAAATCCAGATGCAAGTGGCTGAACAATTGGCAAGAATTGCCAATATGGGCGTTACTGTCTGATCGCTGCCATTTAAAGCTTCTTTTTCGATGCAGTGGCGGGTTCGAGAGAAACGGCCACTTTTCACCTGATAACACCGAACCACACCGAGGTGCTGGGCTTTATACTTTGAACACTCAAGCAAGCTGAACAAATCTTTGTTCGGGGGGTTATTATGAATTCCTTCAATCCTGTGAATCAGAAAGACGCAAATGCGTCGCCTATGAACAACGCCGCGACTGGTTCGCGAGCGCAAGGCAGTTCGCTTGCCAGCAACACCTCTGCAGTTACAAAACCCGATGTGCAATTTTCTTCCGATGTTGCGCAGCGCATCGCCGCAATGTCGCAAGGCGCCTTGCCGTCCACCATGCAACTGTTGGAAGACGTGTCCTCTGATGTGTCTTTTGTCGAGTCTGTTCAGGCGGCTGCAAAAACCTTGAGTGAGCCGCAACAAGTGTCCGCAGGCTTCGATATGGCGGGTATTTCCGCGGCACTGGAAACCTTGAAATTTGCGCGCGAACAAAGCATGGCTTACGCAGAAAAAATGCGCGAGGCTTTGCTATCCTTGAAGTCAGTGGATTCCGTAAAATCGACCAACGATGTTGGCACCGCTGACTTTCAGGCGAGCATGAAGCAACTGGTGGCAGAGTCTGGCAGCACCATAGACCGCTTGGCGGCATTGGCTGAAGAAGTGGCCGCACGAAACCAGCGCATTGCTGAACGCAGCCTCCCTACAGACAATGTACCGGGCCGCTTGAAGGCGCAGAGCGGATTATCGCTGCAAGCGCAAGCCTTGCCGCAGGAGGGGCAGTCCAAAGTGGCGCGCCTGTTGCAAGACTTAGGCATGGGCAATGCAGCGAAAGTAAGTACATCTTCTGATAGCCGGGCGAATTCGTCGGCTGTGAACAATCTGGTTCAACGGCTGGAGCAGCGGTTGAACGACAGCAATAACAAGACCTGAGAGGGTCGGTAGGAGCAGGTATGGCGGGCATCACGGTTTCTGGTTTGGGTTCGGGTCTGGATGTAAAAGGCATCGTAGATACCTTGGTTGCCGCCGAACAAACCCGCTTTGCTCCGAAAGAACAAAAAGCCGCTGATGTAAAAACACGCTTGAGTGCCTATTCGCGTGTTAAAACCTCATTGAGCAACTTGCAAGATGTGGCAAAAAGAATTCAAACGCTGGCCAACAAAACCACGCGCGCCGATGTGACCGATGCAAGCTTGTTTACGGTGAATGCCTCGCCTGGTGCAGCTGCCGCCAACTACGAATTAAGCGTCAATAAATCAGCGCAGGCCAAGCGGCTTGAAAGCCAGACATTTGCTGCATCTTCCTTGGCTTTGGGCGCAGGATCCGTGGGGCTGCGTTTGGGCGGCTCTGATTTCTCTGCCGACATTCTGGGTTCAGATGATTTGCGCACAGTCGTCGATAAAATGAATGCTTCAACCGATGCATCGGGCGCCAGCTTGGCTTCCAAGGGTTTCAAGGCGTCCATCATTACCGCCAACAGCGGTGTAAAAGTGGTGCTTGAAGGCCCCAGTGGAGCAGTCAATGATTTCACGCTCTCTATCAATGAGGGTTCGGGTTCTGATGCGGCCAGTAATGCAGACAACAGCGGTTTGTCCAGACTCGCGTTTGGTGTAAAAACCGCGCAAGATGCGCGCGACGCCTCTGTCAGTATCAAAAGAAACGGCAGTGACCTGGGCATATTTACCAATTCCAGCAACACATTTGGGGCGGACATCACAGGCATTACCAATGTGAGCTTCTCCGTCAAAAAAACCGTTGATGCGCCAGCTGAAAAACCTGCAACACTGACGGTTTCCACCGTGCCGGACAATGACGGTATCAAGGCTGCGTTGAAAGATTTGGTGCGCGAAGTGAATTCAACCATGGCCAGTTTGAAGAACAACCAGAAGAAGGGCGGTCAGTTGGAATCTGAGACCACCCCGGTTCGTTTGATGGCTTCCATCAGAAATGTGCTGGCTTCCAGCAAAGATGGCAATACGCTGAACAGTCTGGGTTTGAGTTTCAGCAAAGAGGGTGTGCTGAGCTTGAACGAATCTGCGTTTGATCAGGCGGTTCAGGGCAACCCCTTGCTGGCCAATTCCGTGTTTGGTGATGCTGCTAGCAATGGCAATTCCGGTATTGCAAAAGAATTGGCGGCGATGTTGTCGCAGGCCACCGGTACGGAAGGTTTGTTGTCCACAAGAACTGAAAGTTTGAACCGTGTGGCTTCACAAATAGACAAGGACAGAAACCGGTTTGACGATTCCATCGTCAAGTTGCGCAAGCGATTGACGGCACAGTTTGCAAGCCTTGACACCACGGTCGCCCAGTTACAGCAAAGTTCTGGTGTGGTCGCACAGCGTTTGGCCAGCCTGCAAAATTCCAGCAACAACCAGTAGTTTTTTTTGCGCTCCAGGCGTTTTATGGAATAAAAAAAGCAGAAGCACTCACTGTCTTCTGCTTTTTTATTGCTGTTGTTTCCGACGCTTCAGTAACTTTACTGTTTTTCTTTCTTAACCCGACTCCCCAACTCAGATTTCAGAATGTCTTGCTCTGCCCGCTTGCTCAGCACAATAATTTCAATGCGACGATTCACTGCGGCGTAGGGGTCGTCCACCACGGGCACGGCTGAACCCATGCCAATGACCCGTAAAATTTTGTCTTGGGGAATGTTGCTGCGAACCAGCTCGCGGCGAAGTGCGTTGGCGCGGTCTGCCGACAATTCCCAGTTGCTGTAGTTTTGATCCTGCATGGAATAGGGCACAGCATCGGTGTGGCCGGTCAGTGCTATTTTGCTGTCCACGTCGGTCAGCAGCTTTCCAATGCCTCTTACAATTTCCGAGGTAAATGGTTTCAAAGCGGCACGGCCGGAATCAAACATCGCGCGGTTCTTGTCATCAAACAATTCTATTTTTAGACCTTCTTCCGTGGTTTCCAAAACAATCTGTTTTTGGTATTCCCGAAGCTTTTCGTCTTTTTCAATTAAAGAGGCGATTTTAAGTTTCAACTCTTCCAGTTGCTTGCTGTCTTTTTTTACTGCTTCTTCGGTGATTTTTTCTTCCACCTTTTTCATCATTTCCGAAGCACCTGGGCCTTGCGGATTGTCTTTGAACTGCGGTGCGACAACTTGTTTGTCCGCTTTTTCATTGGCAGAGTTTTGTTGCTCTTGGTTTCTTTCAGAAGGCGGTTTCAGGAAATATTCTGAAATGCCTTGTACATCTGAAGGTTTGGGGGAAGACAACAGCCACATTAAAATAAAGAAGGCCATCATGGCCGTTACGAAGTCAGCGTAAGCAAGTTTCCATGCGCCTGTTGAGGGGGCGACATCATCGCCCGAACCACCACCACCAGCCATTTCAAGTGTCCTTTATTTTTTCATCGCGACAACATTGTTGGCGCCACCGCCACCGCTGTTGTCTTTCATTAACTGTTCAAGTTCTTCGAAATTCGGACGCACTGCGTTGAACAATACTTTCCTGCCGAACTCAACCGCCACCATGGCAGAGTAACCATGCAGACTGGCCAGCAAAATGGTTTTAACGCATTCCTGTTTTTTAATGACGTCAGCGAAACGGGATTCAACCATGGAACCCAAAGGACCCGCGAAACCGTAGGCCAACAAGATACCCACGAAAGTTCCCACCAAGGCCTTACCGATCATCAGACCCAGTTCCGCGTTTGATACCTGGCCCACCGATGACATCACTTGAACCACACCCATCACCGCCGCCACAATACCGAAGGCAGGCAGACCATCGCCCAACTTTTGGAGTGCGAATACACTTTGATTGTTCTCCTTGGTGTTGGTTTTTATTTCCGTGTCCATTAAATGTTCAAGTTCATGTGAGTCCAGTTTTCCAACGGTCAGCATGCGGAAATAATCAACAATAAATGTGGTGGTCGTTTTGTCTTTTAAAAGTTTTGGGTATTTGGAGAACACCTTGCCGTTTGCAGGGTCTTCGATTTCGGCTTCAATGCCTTTAATGCCTTCTTTTTTCATTTTGATCAGCAGCTCATACATGGCGCTGATCAAATCCAGATAATCGCTTTTCTTGACGGGCTTGCCGAAGGAGGCGCCCAAAGTCTTGCCCAAAAGTTTCATGGTGGGCACCCCGGTCGCGACGACAAAAGCGCACATACCGCAGCCCATGATCACCAGCAACTCATGTGGTTGCCACAATACCCAGGGGTCTGCTCCGCCATGGGCGTACCCATAGACGATCAGCACCAATATTAAAACCATGCCAATGATTGCTTTCATAGTCTTTCCTGACAAAGTGACTTGCTATCCATTATTCAGAAGGATGCGCCAGTTGGGTGGGAAGAAATGCCCCTAAAGCGGGGTGTATCAGAAAATACCTTACACCTACCTGTGTGAGGGGGTAAAAATAGATGTCTTATATAAATCATAGGGTTACAAAAAAATATTCATTTAAGGTATTTATTTAACCTACCTAAGGTGGGGGGGTAAAGCGGGGGCATCGGATGTTTTAATCACCTCATCCCGAAGCCCTCTTGTAGGGCGAAACACTAGACACTGTAAAAAACCATTTCCAGGAGCCCACATGAGTTCACAAGCCGCAAATCTAGGAACAGATCTCAGCAATGAAGTCCGTGAATTGAATCTTGCTTACTTGCTGCTCGCGCAGAAGATGATCAAGAACGACAGCCTTGCGGCCCAGGTACAACTCGGCGTTCCAGAAGGCGTGATTGAGAAACTCGAAACCATGACCTTCACTCAGGCCATCAGAATCGCATCAACACCGATGGTAATGTGTTCAATGCGATTCGATGACGCAAAAATGTGGGATGTCATGACAGACGATAGACGCGACCAAAAACTGGCACGCCTGCACACCGCCATACTCAGTGTTTGCCAGCCCGTGTTGGAGGACTGAGACCATGTCGGACTTCAAACCCAAGAAAAGTGTGATTGACGATGCTTTGGATGTTCAAAAAGCGGTTGCGCTGGTGAAATTGGGTGCGCGTCTGCAGGTGCTTCAGGCCGAACTGCCAAATTTGTCCAGAGACCGTTTGTTGTCCGTGTACAAAGAGATTCGCGGCAATTCACCGCCCAAAGGGCAGTTACCGTTTTCAACCGACTGGTTTTTGAACTGGGCACCGAATACGCATTCAAGCCTGTTCATGGGTATTTTTAACCAGATGGCTCAGCGCAACCCTTCAACAGAACAAATTGATTTGTTGGTGGCTTCCTACACCTTGTATTTGCAGACGGTAAAGTCCATCGACAACCCCGCTATTTTGACGCTGACAAGGGCATGGCGCTTATACCGTTTCTGTGCCGCTGGCGTACTGACATTGCACCAGTGCAAGCATTGTGCAGGCAAGTTCATTGTGGACCCGTATGACCTGAACACGAACTATGAGTGCGTGTTTTGTGAGATGGACACACGGGTGGGTCCGAAAGTGGATTTTGAGAAGAAAATGTATCAGGAACTGGATTGGTCTGACGAACAGGCTGCGTGAAACTCACGACCTAGAATACAGCGCCACCACAGTTTCTTCCTGTTTCACTTCATTCGGTTTTTCTGTGAGCAAGCGGATGTTGGCTTTCTTTCTGCCAATCACAGCCCACGCCAAGGGCAGGTCGTCGCCCACGGCGCTGCGGCCATCACGCCAACCGTCTTCATAGCCTTGCGTGTAGTCTGCGCCTGCACCCAGTATTTTTTCCATGTTTCTCAGGCGCCGGATCTCATCGACCAAAATTAATGCGATGCTGGGGTCCAGGTGGTCTTTGCCAGTAGCGCTGCCCGCATTGAGTAAACAGCGTTTTGCAGAGTTTTCCACGGTGCAAAGAAAGTCGTCATTCCTTAGATATTTCTTGTCTTTCATTGCCCGCCCCTCCTGACTTGTTACATTCATTGTAAGGACAAAGATCGTCCCTCAAATGGGGAAAATAAAGCGATATTGTGGGTTATTCAATGGGGTATTGTGGCAAGACGTAAAAAAAGCACCGCATAAACGGTGCTTTTTTGCCTTATTCTACGATTAGCGCAGGTTTGTCACAGTTTGCAACAAAGAATCCTGGGTCTTGATGCTTTGCGAGTTAGCCTGGTAAATGCGCTGAGCTGTGATCATTGCCACCAGTTCGTTCGTCAAATCGACGTTGGCCTCTTCGATGGCACCGGAACGGATACTGCCAAATTCTGAATCACCACCGGTTGAAATAATTTCAGAGCCCGCTTCCAGTGTGGCTAAAAATCCGCTCGCACCCAAGGGTTGCAAACCTTCCGGATTATTGAACTTGTACAAAGGAATCCTGGCCAATGGTTGGGTTTGCCCGTTGGAGTAGCTCAGTGAAATCGTGCCATCCGCCTCAACGCTGAAGCTCTTGAAAGCGGCAGAGTCATAACCGTTTTGCGACAGGTTAAAAATACTGAAGCCTGAGCTGAATTGCGTGGTGTCGGACAAGTCCAGTGTGATTCCTTTCGAGAACCCCATGCCTGTGGCGCTCATATTGGCGGCTGACATGTTGAGCGTTTGGCTGCCAGTGGCTTTACCGAACGAGTCAAATGTCAATGTTCCCATGGGTGCGGCATTACCCCCAGCAGTTTTTGCCGGTACGTATTCATTGTCCAGTGTCATGAACACATTCCAGGCCCGGTCTGAACCGGCTGGGGCTGTGGTTCTTTGAAAAAAGAATTGTGCTGTTTTTGTTTCACCCAAATCGTTGTACACCGTTTGCGTGACTGAGCTTTGGTAGGTTTTCGGGTCGGCAATGTCAAATGGTGCTGTGATGATTTGACCGCGCGCATCCAGATTGACCTTGGTGGACAACTCGTCTGATGCCTTGGGGGCAATCGCTTCTTTTTTAATCTGCAGTGGTGCTGCTTTTTCTGACGTAATTTTGGTGTCGTTGTCGATGCTCAAGGCTTGCAGTTTGTCGCCCTGTGAATTAACAACAAAGCCCTCCTTGTCGAGGCCGAACTGACCGTTACGTGTGTAAATGGTGCCGCCTTTTTCACTTTGAACTTTAAAGAAACCTTCACCGCTGATGGCGAAATCCAAAGGATTGTTGGTGGTGAGTACGTTGCCCTGCGTGAACTGTCTGTTGATATCTGACAGTTGTGTTCCTGCGCCAACCCCGTCGCCTGAACCGCCGCCATTGTAGAGATCAGAAAATTGTGCGAACGAAGCTTTGAAGCCGGCTGCATTGGCGTTGGAAATGTTGTTGGAAATCACTTCCAGATTACGCTGGCTGGCATTCAGGCCGCTGAGGCCTTGCTGGAATACGCTCATGTGAGACTCTCAAAGGATGTTTTCGACGTTTGCATTTAACCGTATTCATGTCGAGTAAATCGCCACTAACACTCGTCAAATTTGCCTTCAGTTGTTAAAGAAAAAAGAACGGCTCACTGGTTACTATTCTTCCCATCAGTCAGGAAAGGAAAGCGCCATGGACATTGAAATGTTGCCTCACCTCGATGAAATCTTCATTCGACGGTATGACGCTGAAATGGGGGCGCATGCTTACCATCCCAGTGTGGTGGATGTTCCCATGACCTTGCGGGTGGCCAACCGGAATTTCTCTCTGACTTGCCGCCGTGATGTCGATGGCGCTTGGGTTGCTTTTTGCAACGAGCGTGAACGTGCACGCCTGTATTCCTGTTTTTACGCGTTCAATCCGAACAGCGCGGACGAACAATTGAGGCAGGTGCTGACACGAGCCGTTAAAACCATGCGTGCGGTGGTGAACGAGCTTCCAGACCCTTTGACACGGCGCGATGCGTTGGAACGCATGATAAAGACAGGCGATGCAAGGGTGTTGCTTGAGCGCGAACTTGAAGGTCTGGGGCATTCATTGAAATTGTGTTGTTTGCCCAGTCTGGAAATTGTGATTGTGGTGTGGAATGAAACGGACAACTCAGCCCGAGACACGTATCTGGTGTCAGCCACTGAATGGCAATCCATGGGTCTGCGAATTGAAGAGTTGTTAAGTATTGGCGAAGAAGAAACCTTGAAAAAATTATTGGTCAAAGCGGTGTATCCGTTTGGCTTTCCGCCTTCCTTGATGGGCGTTACAGATTACTCGACGTGTTGAAGTGAATTGAGCAAGCAATGGACATGGTTTTAAATTTGATGGTCGCAGCGCTGCCTGCACCAGAGTCAAGCGCTGTTGAAAAAACAAGTTTGGACAGCAAAGCGTCCAACTCAGAAAAATCGGAGGGCAACGCTGCAACTGCCGCAACAGATTGGGCTGCCATTTTTAATGCAACGCTCATGGTTGCGAGCGGAGCAAGCAGCGACAACGGCGTTTCAGGCGAGGCTTCAGCCACTCAGGCGGCCATGCAAGCAGAGCTGCTGCCATTTGCAGCGCTGACGAACCCGGCGGAGCAAGTGGTTTCGACCGGAAAAGCCTTGTTGGACGGCGTGTTGCAGCAAGCCAAGCTCAACAAAGATATCCAGGATTTTCAGATCACCACAAAAGCGCTGCCAGTCGACGCAGAAGAAAAAACCGGACTTGACTTGCGCAATTTGCAAGAACAGTTGGGACAGGGAAAAAGTTTGGGGTCTGAGAGGGCGGTCAGCAAGAAAGCTGAGGATGCACTGACCAAGCACAGGCAAGCACGCCTTGAGTTGTCGCAGGTGGCTGAGCGGTCTGCGGAAAATACTGGGTCAGACAAGTCAGCAGAAAAAGAAATGCTGTTTATCAAGGAGAAAACCCTGGAAATGAACGATGGAAAGTCTGACCGTGTACAAGGGCTTGAAGCCAACCTTGCAGGTGGCTATGAATCTGCGTTTTCCGGGTTTGATGCGGAGCTGACCACAGCCCCAAGCGCTGGGATATCAGCACCGGCGGAAGATCCGGCCTGGATGGACAGCATGCGCCAACAGATGGATTTGGCAAAACTTAAAAATTCAGATGTGCTTCGGGTGGATGTGATGCTCAGAGACGATCAAAAATTGGGTTTGGAGGCCAACATCAAGGACGGTGTGTTGTTGGTCAGGTTTGACTCGCAAACCAACATGAAGGAAATGCTGGGAAGCGTTGAACTGGAAAGTCTGAAGTCGTTGATGTTGGAATCCGCGCCGGAAGTCAAAGAGGTCAGGTTTGAGCAGAAGTCTGGTTTTGAAAATTCATCGGGTGGTTCATCTGCGTTTGCTTCATCAGACCAGAACAGCGGACGATCTTCTCAGGGGCGGCGAGGCCAAGACGCTGATCGCCATGGTTATGCAGTTGCTGCCAAGGCTGGGGTGGAAGTACTCAACACCCCGATTTCCAGCGTAAAGACTGCGTTTGAAGCGGGCAGAACTTCCTGGCGTGCCTGATAGCTTGCGAGAATCAGGAAAGCAGCATGCAGATCAGGGCTGCTTTCAGGGTTTCGTTCATGCCGGTGGCAGGCATGATGTCTTGCATTGCGCCTTCAGGGCGGTTCAGGGCCGCCATTCCGGCTTCGCTGATGTTCACTGAAAACTCAGGGCAGGCACCAGACTTCATACCTGCACCAAACATGGCCAAAGTGGATGTGGTGTTGCTGATTCCGGCGATTGAGCTGTTCATGTTGGATTCCCCTGTGGCTGGTTTGTAAATAAATTTCACATTCACAGTTTCCCCCCCGGACGGGTAGTTCATTCCGATGATAAACGGGAAATTACCCCCCCATTTCGGGTAGTTGGGGGGTAAGAGTGAGGGGGGGTGGTAAAACTCGGTGAAAACCAGGGGTCAATGCGGGCAAGGTTCAGTGCGGGTGCAAACAAATCACCTTAAAATCAAGTTACTGACTTTCCACTGTTTTTTTGTTTCATCGTAATTCAGTTCCACCACAATGTTGTCCTGAGGAATTTCGTTGTTTATTTTTTGCGAATAAACCACCCGGGCGGTGTCAGTGTTGCTCATCGCCTTTAATTCCGAGACATATTTAAAATCAAAAGCGCGAATGCCTTGTTCGCCCACCCGCTTTTTAACGGCTTTGGTCAGGTAGACCACCGCCTCCTGGCTGCCAGGTCTGCTCATGGTCAGTTCCTGAGCCGCTTCCGTGTTGCCTTCGCTCAGGGCGGCCATGAAGCGGTCTGCCACTTCCCGCTGCATGGAAATTGTGGGCTGGGCCGGTTTGCAGCCTTGCACTGCGGGCAGGGCCAGCAGCAGCATCAAGCCTGTGAATACGGCCTGTTTGATTCGGGTTTTTAACTCCACTTTGAAACACTCACCAATTTTGGACATTGTTTTTCGGGGTTTCCACGCACCTCAGGCCTCAAAATAAAAGCCTGAAGATCAATGGCATTTCACAAAATGGACCGAGTTTCACATATTGCCCCCGCTTTTGCCAGTGCGCTGGACAAGCCAAAGGCCTTGGGCGGGGCTCAAAAGTCAGCAGCGAGTGATTTTTCAAGCACCTTGTCGGGTTTGCTTGAGCAAACCAGCGTGGCGCAGAAAAAAGCGGCGGACCTGAACAAGGCCCTGCAGATGGATGCGCCAGACGTATCGCTGGAGCAAACCGTGGTGGCCATGAACGAGGCTTCGCTGCAATTCCAGTTGCTGGTGCAGACACGCAACAAACTGGTGCAGTCGTACAACGACATCATGAACATGCCGGTCTAATCGAGAAGGAATGCGCATGTTAGGCGATTATTTATCCGAATCACAGGCAGATACACTGGTGCAGCAGTTGCAGCAGGACACGCCCATCAATCGCAGCCATGGCAGCAAGCCGGCGCAGGTGACTCCCTATGAGTTCAGCAAAGACAAACCCAAATCCGGCCAGGCTTCGGGCCTGCATCCGCTGGAGCGACTGCATCAAACCATGTTACCCGAGGTACGCACGGCCTTGTTTGAGCTGACCCGGCAACGCCCAACGGTAACACTGGAATCTTTACCTCCCACGATTTTCATGGATTGCAAAACGGCCTGGTCGGAGCCTTGTTTTCTCTATCACTTGCGCATGGACCCCTTGGGTGTGCCCATGGTGGTTGCCCTGGAAGGTGCGTTGGCCAGCGGTTTGGTGGATCTTATTTTCGGTGGCGATGGTGCGCCTTTAAAACGGGGAAAGCGCAAAACCTTTTCCCAAAGCGAGGCGCAGGTGGGCGGCAAGTTCATGGAGCGCCTGTTTGCAGTGGTTCAGGCGTCATGGCTGGAATTGATGCCGATGAACCTGACGCGGCAGCGCATGGAAACCCAACCGCAATTTGCCAATTTTTTGCCGGACACCACTGTAATGAGTGGTTTCAGATTCAGTGTGGCCATGGGCGACGGCCACGCCGGCGTGGCGCTCTGGTTTCCCGACCATGAATTGCAAAGTCTGACGCACACCTTGTTTCCGACCGCGCTTGCGGGTGCTGAATCAAAAGACGGCGTTTGGGGGCATCAGATACGGCGCAAGCTGGAAGGTGCGCAAGTGGAATTGTCCGCTGAGTTTGCGGAATTCCAACTCAGTATTGCGGAGCTGATTTCTTTGCAGCGCGGCGACATCATTCCAATCGGCAAGCCAAAAGACATCACCGCCAAAGTGGGCGACCGTGCCGTATTTTCTTGCGGCTTCGGCGTCAGCCAAGGGCGGCACGCCATTCGCATAGAACAAAAACTCATGGATTTTTCTTCGTTGTCAGACCTTCAGGGAACGGACAACAGCAACAACCAACAATTGTCAGGGGATCAAAATGGCTGATTATGCAAGCATCGATGAAGGTCGCGTTTCGACGGCACCTTCGGGCTGGGATCAAACCTTGAACGAACAACAGGGCATACCCTCGCAGCGCGAGCCGCAAGTCAGCCCCCATGTGTTCAACGAACTCAGTTCCAAACCACGCCAGGGCATACCCAGCGACATCGACATGATCATGGACATACCCGTGGGTGTGACCGTTGAACTGGGGCGTGCAAAAATTTCAATACGCGAATTGCTCAGCATTGCCCCCGGTTCGGTGGTGGAGTTGGACTCTTTGGCTGGAACCCCCTTGAACATGCTGGTCAATGGCTGTTTGATAGCGCGTGGCGAAGTGGTGGTGGTGGATGACAGGTTTGGCATTCGCCTGATCGACATTACCTCGCCCAACGAACGCCTCAAGAAACTCAGAAGCTAAGAGGCTGCACTGTGGCTGAAGACAAAGACGCCGAACGCGAATTACCGGCCACGGAACGCAAGATCCAGCAGGCCCGAGAAGAAGGCAACATTCCGCGTTCCAAAGAACTTTCCAGTGGTGCGCTGCTGATAGGCACCGTGTTGTTCTTCTATGCATTCGGGCAACATTTTTCTTCGTCGCTGGCGCAAATGATGTCGCGCGCACTGTCTGTCACCCCACGCGAGGTGAGGGATGAAAGCATGATGGGCACCCGGTTGTCTGACTTGTTGGTTGATGCCTTGCTCAGCTTGATGCCGATTCTCGGTTTCACCATGTTGCTGGCAGTGTTTTCTACATTGGCAATTGGTGGTTTCAATTATTCTGGCAAGAACTGGGACTTCAAAGCGTCTCGCCTGAATCCAATTGCAGGTTTTGCACGTTTGTTTTCTGCAAATGCAGCGTTTGAGGTGTTCAAGTCGATTCTTAAAGTGACTGTCATTGGCGGAATTGCCTACAAGCTGATGGTCAGCCACATCACTGAATTTCCGGCGCTGATGAACATGCCAGTAGACAGAAGCATTTCTCTGGCGGGCGACATGGCCTTGTGGGATGCCCTGTTGATGGCGCTCGCCTTCTTGCTGATTGTGGTGTTTGATGCACCCTACCAATTGTGGAAGTACTACCACGATTTGCGGATGAACCTGCAGGATTTAAAGGATGAATCGAAACAGTCAGAGGGCGACCCGATGCTCAAGGGGCGCATCCGCAGCATGCAGCGGGAACGCGCACGCCAGCGAATGATGTCGAAGATTCCGACTGCCGATGTGGTGGTCACCAACCCCACGCATTACTCGGTTGCCCTGAGTTACAGCGATGGCTTGGGCCGAGCACCTGTGGTGGTGGCAAAAGGCAAGGGCGAGCTGGCGTTGAAGATTCGTGAAATTGCCGCTGAGCACAAAGTGCCGGTGCTTGAGATGCCGCCATTGGCGCGCGCTTTGTATGCCAATGTGGATTTGGACAGGGAGATTCCCAACACGTTGTTCACGGCGGTGGCGAAATTGCTGGCCTACATCATGACCATGAAGGCAGGTTCGCTGGACAGCGCCTTGTTTCCAAGCCCTGACGATATTCCGGAAGGTCTGGACCCAGGTGTGTCTGATTGAAGCCTTTTGTTTTTAAAAAATGGAATCCGTGTTTTTTCGGGGTTTTCTTTTTTCCAGAGTTTGTGACCCGGCATTACACTGGGTCAAAGAGAAGGAGCGGTATATGTTTGGTGTGAAGGCCTATGCAAAGGTGGGGATAGAGTCACAAGTCAACTCGGCCTCCCCGCATCAGCTGATAGTGATGCTCTACGATGGTTTGCTGGAGTCCATGCGGTTCGCATTAATTTGCATGCAGAATAAAAATCCGGTGCAAAAAGGGGCTGAAGTTAACCGTGCATTGCGTATTTTGCAAGATGGCTTGATGTCTTCTCTGGATTTTGAAAAAGGTGGCGATATTTCAAAGCAGCTCATGGGGGTGTATGAATATGTCAGCCAGAACATCGTGATTGCCTCTGCCAGAAACGATGAAGAAAAAATGCAAGTCTGTATTGCAATGATTGAAAACATCAGGGAAGCGTGGGTGGCCATCGGAATGTCTGGCGGCGTGCAATGAGCACAGTGCTGGCGTGGCCTGCCGACCCGGATCTGATGTTGCGTTTATACGCAAGGTTGGCGCAGGTGTCTGCACGCATTCTGGAGTTCGCTCAAAATGAAGACTGGGAGGCGGTGGCGCAAGAGCAGGATAGCTTGGTGGAGGTGTCTGCACAGTTGGCGAATTTACGTGAAGACGATGCGCAACTCACTGCCTTGCAAAAAACTTCCCGCATACTGTATTTGACTGCAGCACTGGAAGACCAGCGTTTGGCCACAGAATATTTAAGTCAGCGTTCATCGCTGCTTAAAAAAAACATGGGCTCGCTGGGGCGCAATGAACGGCTTAACCAGGCTTATCTTTCTGCTCAAAACAACGCGCAGCTCTAAGGCTACCCATCTGAGGGGGAGTCCGAAAAGCCCCTGATTTCTGCGGTTTCTCCGCACTGAAACACCTACCGAACTGACACAATCAACCCATCATAAACTTCGCCTGGCGATCAACATGGCAGATGTACAAGTAATGGGTGACAAAGCGGCGCTGGCCAACGGTGCTGGCGCGCTGAATTTCGGCGGTAACGTAAGCGCAACCCGCTTGCTCAAAGGGCTCAACAACATGCCCACAGGCCGCAAGGTGGGTTTTCTTGGGTTGTTGGCCGTTGTGCTGACAGGTTTGATTGCCACTTTTTTCCTGTCCGCACAGCCCAGCTACAAACCCTTGTATGCAGGCTTGGCCGACGAAGACGGTGGTGCCGTGACAGCTGCACTGACACAGTTGGGCATTCCCTACCGCATCAGTGAGTCTGGTTCGGCCATCCTGGTGCCCTCAGACCATGTGCACGACGCACGCTTGAAACTGGCCACCCAAGGCCTGCCCAAAGGCCGCATCATGGGGTTTGAAATTCTGGAAAACCAGAAAATGGGCGTCACCCAGTTTCAGGAACAAATCAATTTTCAGCGCGCCCTTGAAGGCGAACTCGCACGTTCCATCCAGTCTCTGGGTGCGGTGCGTACCGCAAGAATTCACCTTGCCATTCCCAAGCCGTCCGTGTTTCTGCGTGACCAGCAAAAGCCCACTGCCAGCGTGGTGGTGAGTCTGCATTCAGGCCGAACCTTGGACCGCGCGCAGATTCAGGGCATTGTACATTTGGTGTCTGCCAGCGTTCCTGAGTTGAATGCGAAAAACGTCAGTGTGGTGGACCAAACCGGTAACTTGCTGACCTCTGACAACACCGGCGACAACCTGATGGGCGCCAGCAGTTCCGCGCTTCAGTACTCACAAACCTTGGAAGGTGTTTTTACAAAACGAGTGATGGATCTGCTCGCACCGGTTTACGGCGCAGAAAACATTCGTGCGTCAGTGACCGCAGATCTGGATTTTTCGCAGGTTGAGCGTTCAGACGAAATTTACAAACCCAACACCGACCTCACCAAAGCAGCGATCCGCAGCGAACAGGTCAGTGAATTGCGTGATGGTGATTCTGCGAATCCTTCTGGTGTGCCCGGCGTCATGAGCAACTCTCCTCCCGGTGATTCTTCAGCCCCCATCGGCGGCGCCCGCCCTGGTGCGGATGCACAAAATGCCGGTGCCAAACCAAAGAAGCGCGACGCCACCACCAATTACGAACTTGACCGTTCCACGGTGACGACACGTGCACAGGTGGGTGCGATTCGCAGACTGTCTGCCGCCGTGCTGATCAATGACCGTTTGGTGACTGATGAAGCAGGCAATTCAAAGTTGGTGCCCTTGACCCAGGATGAACTCGACAAGGTGTCTTCCATTGTGCGTGAAGCCATTGGTTACAGCGAAGCGCGCGGCGACAAAGTCAATGTGGTGAATCAATCCTTCAACAAGACACTTGAAACTGCGGCCAGTTATGACCAGACCGGCGCCTTGATGGACCTTGCCAAAACCATGGTGACGCCGCTGGTGGCCGGTTTGGTGGCGATGGCACTGATTTTCGGTGTCATGCGTCCAATGATGAAGTCGTCCGCAAAAGCCTCTGAGACCTCAGCGCAGGCGGCATTGCAGTCGGCCATGTCCGCAGATGCAGCGGAGTCCCAAGTGCGCGACCCCTTGCTGGAAAACAGCGCAGTCGCCACCAACGCGTTGCCCCGTCCGGATGAAGACGGTGTGTCGGTTGAGTTTGTGGGTGGTACAGACGGACAAGCGGTGGTGATGTCAGCCGCAGGCAATCAGAGACAGTTGGAGGAAGTGCGCCGACTGGCCAGAGAGAATCCCCAATTGGTGGCAAACGTAGTGAAATCATGGATAGAGGCAGCCTGAAATGAGCAACGAATTACAAATCAACGGTTTGGATAAAAGCGCAATTTTGTTGTTGTCTCTGGGTGAAGAAGATGCCGCCGGCGTGATGCGTTATCTCGAACCTGAAGTGTTGCAGCAGTTGGGTGTACGCATGGCACAGATGCGCTCCATCAGCAGCGAAAGCGTGACCTCTGTTGGCCGCGACATGGTGAGAAATGCAGCGCAGCGCGGCACTGTCGGGTTGGATACGGAAACCTATGTTCGCAACACCATCACCAAGGCCTTGGGTGAGGAACAGGCCGAAGCGGTGGTCAGTCGCATACTCAGCGGTGATGAACTGCAGCGCTTGAAGGTTCTGCAACCCTCGCACATTGCCAAGCTGATTCAAGATGAACATCCGCAAGTCATTGCCACCATTCTGGTGCGCATCGACAGGGACCAGGCCGCCACTGTTTTGAAAGCCTTTGATGCAGAGTTGCGCGATGAAGTGATACTCCGCATTGCCAACCTGAATGAGGTCAAGCCGGCCGCCATCAAGGAATTGAATGAAGCGCTGTCGAAAATTCTGGCACGCACAGACGCCGAAGCCGAACAGGAAGGCGGCGCCAAAACCGCAGCCGAAATTTTGAAGTTTATCGGTACAGCCACCGAGCGTGAAGTGTTTGAGTCCATCACCGCAGTGGATGTGCAATTGTCAGAGCGCATTCAGAGTGAAATGTTTGTGTTTGACAACCTGATGGATCTGGACGACAGAAGTCTGCAGAGTTTGTTGGGCGAAATACCCGGCGATGTGTTGGTGGTTGCAATGAAAGGCGCACCGGAAACCCTGCGCGAGCGAATTTTTACCAACATGTCTGCCCGTGCAGGTGCTGCTGCCCGCGAGGAACTGGAAAGCTTGCCACCTACAAAACTTTCCAGCGTGGAAAAAGCCCAAAAAGACGTTCTGAAAATTGTCCAGCGCATGGCCGAAGCCGGCGATGTCATCATCAACAAAGGCGGCGGTGACGTTTATGTCTGATCGCATCATCCGCGCCGCTCAGGCACAGCGCTTTAAAACATGGATGCCAGGCTCCGTGAATGCGCCGGGCCGGTTTGCAGACAACACAGAAGCGCGCACCTTGCCTGCCGTTGTTGCACCCAGTGGTGACTTGCCCGCTGAGGCACCTGCGCTGGAATTGCAGTTGCAGCGTGCCTTTGAAGCGGGTCAGGCTGCAGGATATGCGCAGGGGTTGGAACAAGGACGCGCGCAGGCCAGCCAGCAACAGTCCGCGCAAAACCAAAGTGCTGATGCGCAAAGCCAGGCGCTTTTAGAGTCACTTGACCACAGTTTGCAGGTGTTTGAAGGCAATAATGCGGCGGTGTTGGCGCAGTTACCCAGTCTGGTGACGGAAATGGCGCTCAGCGTAGCGAAAAAAATGTTGCAACAGCCTCAAGCTTAAAACGACGCTGCTTTGTTAAAAATGATGCAAAAGGGCACTGAGCAATTGCGTCAGGAATTGCAGGCCAATTGCACTGTTCATGCCCATCCCGCCACCTGTGCAGCAGTCAAGAAGAAAATTTCAGCCTCGCAGAGTGTTTTTTTGAATCGAATCCGAGAGGACGACAGTATCAGTGAAGGGGGCTTCGTCATTCGCCATCAGGAAGGCGTGCTCGATTTCACGATGGAAGCCCGTTGGAAGCAGGTTGTAGAAACTTTTTGCAGCGATATCCGCTTGCAGGGTTGGAAAAATCAATGAGCGTTTCTCACGCTTCAGACAACTGGAATGAAATGCTGGGCCAATGGG
>JBEIKS010000013.1:0-18271 GCA_040379625.1 Burkholderiaceae bacterium | reverse complement strand
GACGGGTACACTGGCCACCCAGTCGGCCTGACTGTGCGAGCTTTGCAGTGCAAGATAAAAATCAAACAAACTTTCATCGAGGTCGGGTGACAATTCAGCAACCCACAGCCCCGGCTTCACCACCGTGAGGGGCGGCAAATGAATGCGTTGCTCTTCGGACTGGGCAAGCGCCTTTTGCAACCCTTCGAGCAGAGGAAAAAAACAGGCACCCAGCTGCTCAACATCAAACGGTGGGGGCGTTTCGTCCAACGCTGTTTCAGTAAAACAAGACAGCGCCCCCCACAGACGCAGCAAATCAAGGTAAACAGACTCTGGCGAGGCGGATCCGTTTCGCAACACATGCGACAAGGGGTGCAGCGCAAGCGTGATGTGTTGCAGCATGGCCCTGGACTGCTGCCCCCACGGGTCGTTGCCTGCCAAGTTGGTTTGGTTAAGGCTCAAACGTTCTCTGAGCAAGCGGCATTTGTTGGCCAACGCCACCCGCAAAGCGCTCAAACCGGACATCAGTGTGGCACTCGCACCAATGCGCAACAACGGTGCAAGGAAGCTTTCATCAAGCGCCCAACGGAAACCATCGCTTTTAAAACGCGCGCAGGCAATCAGGTGGTGGTGCGCAGATGCGGTTGCATCGGTTGTCCAGAACGCGCGCATTTTTAGCAATGCCACATCCAAGGGGGCAGTCTGATCCGCCATATCAGACAAACTTGCATACTCAACACGGTACCTGTGTCTGCTGTCGGTTCGTGTTTCATTGGCGGACTCAAGTTCAACCGTGGACTGCTGTGCAATCGCCAAATAAAGAACCAGTGCCGATATTTTCTGGGTCGGGTCAGGAAGCACAAACAAGGGCGGCGGATCGCATTGTTCGGGTATCTTGACCACTTGCCCGGTGCGCAATGCAAACTCCGCGTCCAACAATGAAAACCGGCCCTGCGACACCTGACGGTCATCGATTTTCAGAGAAAACCAGCCTGGCAAATGTCCCAAGGCGCGGCAACCCAGCGCCGCCAACTTCATGTCAGATGCGTGGGCCTCCTGTTGAAAGTGCTGGGCCTGAAGAAACAAACCCTCGCCCCAGAACACCGGCAAATTGGAACTCACTTTTCGCCTTCAGCCGACAGCACTTTGGGCAGCGGGTCTTTTACAACGGGTTTGGCAACCCTTTGGGTGGGGCGCTTCAATAGCCTTGCCGGCGCAGGTTTGGGCGTTGCCACCAGAGGGCCTTTGATGGGTGGCTCTGCGCCTGCTGCCAATGAGGCAGCCAGACAGGTCAAGCGGGCTTCCGCCTCTTGGGCCTCTTCGGCTTTATCAGGCAATGCAGAACCGGCTGCAAGCCATTGCAATCCACAAGGCCCGATTTTCAAAGTGCCGGGTTTACCACCCATATCATCTGCGGAAAGCACCACACGCCAAGGCAATGCACGCGGATTTCGGTACAAGCCCACCCAAGCGAAATAACGGGTACGGGCATCGGGTTTCCACTCTATGGTTCTGTGGGCTCCTGGGGTCAGCAAAAATTCATGACGCACCAACAGATCTTTGCTGACTAGCGCCTGATCGTCTGGCGCGTTAGCCAACTCGGTCAGACCCAAGGCATCGAACGCCTCCCGGTTTTTTAATTCATACAACCTGACCACCATGGACAACGGCCGACCCAAATCGTCTGGATTCAAACGGTCATCTATTTTCAATTCCACGCTTTTATTGCCAAGACCTCCCAGAGAGTGACAACCTTCGAGCGCCACCAACATCACCATGTTTGTAATACCCAAACACAGTTTTAAAAAAAGTTTGCTAGATTTTGCCGCCTTAAACCAGTTCATACACACTCCTTACTTTCACTATGGCGGCGAGTATAAAAGTAGCATCTGAAAAACTAGGAAAAGCACTCCGAAGTGCATCACCCGTGCTGGGTGCAATGCTCGCACCTGTGCCGTTCGTATGGCTTATGACAAGCTCATTTAGTGAGCCTTTAAAAAATTCTGAAAGTGAAAACACGCCTTGGCTGAAATCCTCAGGCACACTCGAAATTGCACGTGGCACGTTTTCAATGCCTGCTGGTTTTAGTCTGAATCCTGAATCACACATCAACAACAATCCCAACGATTTGCATCCGGAATTCAAATTTAAATTAGTTGAGGTCATCAACAGGCTAGAAGAAAGAGGCCACCGCTTTCAGGTATTGGAAACACTGCGCAGCGAAGCTCGCCAAAACGCGCTCTACGAACAAGGACGCAACCCGGAGAAGCCGGGCGCCATCGTCACCAGCGCGCGTGCAAATGAAAGCGCCCATCAATTCGGACTCGCGGCAGATCTCGCTCCGATTATTAACGGTGCGGTCAGCCTTGACACCTCGAATCCTGCAACCCTGAAAGCCTTTGAAGCATTGGGTCATGAGGCGCAAGCCCAAGGGCTGGTGTGGGGTGGGCAATGGAAAATGCTTGACTGGGGGCATGTTGAGATGCGCTCCGATTCATTCGGAAATCGCTAAACCCAATGTCTGATTCCCTGTTGAACAACAACACCGCTCTGAACGCAAATTCATTCCAACACTTCGAGGCACTGGAATCCTCGCAGCGTATCGCGCACGCCAACGGAAAACTTTCTCAACTGCCCTGCCAAATCGTATTTTTTGAAAGCACCACAAAAATTGCACAGTGGTTTCAACAAATGGGGTTTGCCTGCCCAAACGCAGAATTTTCCCTGGAACAAACAGACACTGTGCAGTTGAGCTACACGGAAAAAAACCTGTTTATTTTTATTCCCCTGCGCACCGTTTCGCTTGCACAGCAAACAAATTTAAAGGAGATTTTTTCCTGGCTTTCCACCCGTAAGAAAAACTACCCCGTTGCATCTGTGTCGCTGCTGCTGTCTTGCACAACTGCCAACATTGAGCAGAACTCTGACAATCAACCTGACATCGACCTTTGCAAACGGGCCATAGGCTGGGCGGAGTCCCTGGCAAAAAAACCACTGCAACGCAGTGTGCATTTGCAATTCAACACCTCAGTTTCAAATTTACCCAGCCTTGTTTTAAACCGTACGCAACTTTCAGAAAAAAAGGCTCAGGCACCACTTGAGGCGTGGCGAAAACATTGTCTGCACACACTCGATCGCAATGAAACCCCATGGCTTAAGGTGAGCGAGACCACTTGGTTAAACTCACCGGACACACTTCTTCAATGTATTGTGCAGCTGTTTACGAACCTGAGTTCATCGAAAAGGCATGGCCGCGCGTGCCCACCTGATGCCATTGCACTGCATCCCGGTCAAGCTGAGTTATCCGCTGACCAGCGCCTTGCAATTGGGGTATCAACACAAAATACATGGTTCAATGGAAAGTTTCAGCGTGGCCTTCTGGTGGCCTCAACCGGTGTTTTGCTGCTCGCCTGCTTATATGTATCGCTGGGCTTTCTACGTCTATCATTTGTTCACGCACACTTGGTTGAACTGCATCAAAAATCACAACAACTGGATGCACTGAATTGTACAAACATTGACGCGCTTGAAATTGCAGACAATGACTTACAACACTTGAGCCATCTCAAAAAAAGCCCGTTGCAATTTTCTGCTTTTTTATTCAAACAACAAACACAGGCACTTGGCACTGCAAGCAGGCACTTTAATGAAGGCATACAGCGGTGGTCTAAGCGCTGCTTGATCAAGCCAGTCCACACCACCGTAGGCGAATTGCTGCAGCGTTACATCGTTTTAAACAACAAAAAAGAAACCATCGCAAAATCACATGAGCAGGCCTATCAGTTTCTTAAAACCTACCTGATGTTTTTTCAATTAAAAAATCTCGATGCGGTTTTTTTAAGAGAGCAAAGTATACAAATACTCAAAAGCCTCAACAGTGAAAAAATATTTGACTTGAGCCTGCCTCTGCAACAGCAGCGTGCAGACCGACTGCTAAGCCATGCGCTGCTGCAACCGGCGCTGAGCTTTCCAGATGCTGACGCCGCCGATGCAACTGCAGTGACAGAAGTCAGAAAAATTTTGCTGGCCAATCAAGTGGCACAAAATGCAGAGGCTCAAATTTACGGCCGAATTATTGACACCGCCAACGGGCAACTGCAAAGCGTGGGCTTGCTGACAGAAATCGGTATGTCCGCGCTTACCTCTTTTGAAAACAATCCAACCATACTCGGTGCTTATACCCGGGGTGCGTTTAAAAGCCATGTTGAACGGCTGATTCATGCAGCAGCCAAAGGTGAACTCGAACAAAACGATTGGGTACTGGATACCCAAGGCTTTAATCAGAAACTGCAACCCTCCGATACTTTGCGTTCCCAACTCGAAGCACGCTATTGGAAGACCTTCGAACTTGTTTGGTCTGGTGCAATACAGTCGGTAAGCTTGAAACCAAAAATGACCGCCACCGAGCTTTCCGCCCTGTTGGGTTTATTTTCCGACGAATTAAACAGCCCTTGCAAAAAGCTGATTCAGTACTTGCAGGCTTTAAACGCCAGTACGCTGTTTGGCAGCGATGACACAGCTTACCGAAATGCGATGGGTGTGAGTCCGCAACCCTCTGAGGGGCAGAAACTTTTTTCAGTCTATGCAAGCGCCCTGCAAAGCTTGAGCGCACTCAACCAGACGCAGATGGAAATAAAACCTGAAGAGTTTTTTTCCCAACACTGGTCGGAAAATGAAGGACCATCCGCCATTGCAAATGACTGGGCACAGCGCCATTTGGGTGTTGCGCAGTCCAAGCCCCTGCAAGATGCACTCAGGCAATTCTTTTTATTGCCCGTACAATTTTGGCTCAATACTCAACTCGGTAAAAGCAGCAGGCAATTGAACTCACGCTGGGCCTCTGATGTATTGCCACGCCTTAAAACCATTTCGGTGCGCTACCCGTTCAATGCACGCGGTATTGATGCCACACCGGAAGAAATGAACGAATTTCTCAGTGTGAATCAAGGCGTGGTGTCGGGTTTTTTGCAGCACAACCTGAAAGGTGCGCTGAGGGTTCAAGGCGAGCAATTGAGAGTGGTGAAGCGCTTTGGCCAAACGCCACCCTTTGAAGCCGAATTTTTAACACTGCTCGGCCATCTCGGGCAAATCAGACCAACGACAGCCGGCGGCAACCACCTTGCGCGGTTTGAACTGCGCCCCATTCCCAACCCCATGTTCATGGAACAGTCGTTCGCGCTTGAGGGGCAGCAGATGCGTTATAGAAACGGCCCGCAAATCTGGTCTGAGTTTTACTGGCGGGGCGATCAACCACAACACCTCACGAGATTCAACGCACAAACAACAGAGGGCGAACACTGCAGCGGCCCCAGCTGGACAGGCCGCATGTCATGGGTACGCGCGCTCGAAACAGCGACAGTTGAAAAATCTGGCGGCGACTGGGTGCTGAGCTGGCATCCCTGCGCAGACAAAACAAAAAAAATCTCATTCCAATACCGGCATCTGCAAGGGCTTTCCCCCGGCGATTTGCTGTTGTTAAACCACTGGCCCACCCCCACCAGAATATTCAAGGAAGCATCGTTTTGACTCAAGAATCCCTACAAAAGAAATTGGGGCGAACTCGCCCGCCTCGCGTGCAGATCACCTATGACGTTGAAATCGGTCAATCGACAGAAAAGCGGGAATTGCCGCTTGTCATTGGGGTTATTGGACCCTTCGGTGGGTCACAGGCAAACAATGAAGTCAAAAGCTCCGATACCTTGGGTGCAGGTTTCGTCAATGTCAGCCGCGCGCATCTTGACACTTGCATGGGCGCTGTCAGCCCAACATTGAAACTCAGTGTTCCGAAAAAAACCGGGCATCCGGAAAAAGACGAACAACTGAACATTGAACTGCGCTTTACAAAGTTAAGTGACTTTCATCCAGACCACATCGTCACCCAACACCCGGACTTACAACGGTTGGTGGAAACCCGAGAAAAGCTCAGCGAACTGAGGAACAAGCTGGCGGGCAACCCGCGCCTTCAAAAAGCGGTTCGCCAATGGATGCTTGAAACCAGAAACAACACGGTCAGCCCCACTGGCAATTTACAGGAATCAAGATGAACACCAGCACCTGGAACGACACCACGAAAAGCGTCGCGACAAGCACAGAAAAATCCGCCTTGAGTTGGGGACAATGGCTACTCAGCCCAACCCAAGATGAGCAAATGCGCCTACAACGCGCACTCATCATGGTCTCTGACGCAGCGGGAGATACCGACATCAATGAACATCTGAATCTGTGCAACCTCATAGATTCGCAGTTGCTTGAAATTGATGTCCAGCTCTCCGCGCAAATGGATGAAATCATTCATCACACGGAATTCAAAAGTCTGGAAGCAAGCTGGCGTGGTCTGGCGTTTTTGCTCAATCACATTGAAAATGCGGATCAAGTAAAGGTGAGTCTGCTCAACATCAACCTAGAGTCTGCACTCAGCGATTTGCGTTGCGCTGCAGACTTCGATCAAAGTCAGTTGTTTCGCCTGATTTACGAAGAAGAGTACGGCAGTTTCGGGGGCACTCCTTTTTCAACACTCATCATTGATCAAGCCATTGGCCTGCATCCGGATCACCTGTATTTTATTGAGCAAGTCACCAAAATAGGTGCGGCTGCCCACACACCGGTAATCGCCTCTCCAGCACCCGCTTTTTTTGGCATGCGCTCTTTCTCCGAACTAACGGTGCCCATGCAACTGTCCACCGTGTTTGAAACCCCCGCCTACATCAAGTGGCGCAGTTTCCGGCAAACCGAAGATGCCCGCTATCTGGGCATGGTATTGCCACAGGTGCTGGGGCGTCTTCCCTACGACAGGGAACAACAGCGCACCGCCACCTTTGACTACGCAGAAAGCATCAAGGCAGAAGAGGGGCAGGACTTTCTCTGGATGAACGCCGCTTATGCCTATGGCGCAAACCTCATCAAGGCATTTTCTCAATTTGGTTGGTTGGCGGCCATACGGGGCGTGGAAGGCGGCGGGCTGGTGGAAGACTTGCCCATCTTTTCGTCTCGCAGCAGGGAAGGTGAAATGTACCTTCAATGCCCCACTCAGATCGCCATTACAGACAGACTCGAAAAGCAATTGTCGGATCAAGGCTTCATTGGTCTGGTGTATTGCAAAAACACAGACTATGCGGCCTTCTTCAGCGGCCAGTCCATACAAAAAGCCCGCCACTACCATTCAGATCTGGCCAATGCGAATTCGCGTCTTTCAGGTCAGTTGCCTTACGTATTCGCCATTTCAAGAATTGCCCATTATTTGAAAGCCATTGTTCGCGACAAAATTGGAAGCTTCAGTTCTGCCGAAAGCGTTCAACGTTTTCTTAACCAATGGTTGGCCGAGTATGTATTGCTCGATGACCACGCTAGCCAAGAAGCAAAAGCCCGCTTTCCGCTTCGCGAGGCTCAGGTTGAAGTCATACCCGCGCCGGGCCTGCCGGGTCAATTCAAGGCGGCTGTGTTTTTGCGCCCCCATTTCCAGCTTGACGAACTCACTGTATCGCTTCGTTTGGTCACTGAATTGCCGCAAACCACACGCTAAACCAACAATACCTCACACAACACAGGAAACCCTAAAAAATGGCATTCGACGCATTCATTAAAATCAGCGGCATCCCCGGCGAAAGCATGGACGAGCACCATGTCGACTGGATAGAAATACTGTCTTACGAACACACGCTGGACCAACCTGCCTCTGCCACCGCCAGCTCGGTGGGCGGTGCCACGGCTGAGCGTGTCAACCACGGCGCCATGCGCATCACACACCACATCGACAGATCCAGCCCAAAAATATATGACGCCTGTTGCTCAGGCCGTCACCTCAATGAAGTGGTGATAGAAATTTGCCGCTCTGGTGGCCAAAAAATAAAGTATTTGGAAATACGCATGGAGCAAGTGCTTATTTCTGCTGTCAATGTAAAAGGCTCACCCGAAGCCACCGGATTTCCCCATGAAACAGTTGAACTGTCTTACGGAAAAATTCGCTGGATATACACACAACAAAAGCGGGCAGACGGCAGCGGTGGCGGTAACGTCAGCGCCGGTTGGGACTTAACCACCAACCGCGCCATTGCCTGAACACAATGTCTCTTGTATCCAGGCTCACTGCAAAACTGGCAGACCCTCGCTGGAAAACCAGCCTTGCCGCTGGGTTTTCGGCGGCTTTGCTTTGGTATTTTCTGCTTGAAAAACTGTCGCAAGGCAAAACAGTTACAACGGCTGCAGTACCAGGGCTGTTGGCAAACCCACTGCTGCCAGCCTGCGGCATTTTTTTATTGTCAGCGCTTAGCTTTCATCTGCTGCGCCCCATTGCAACAAAAAAGAGTTCGCCTGTCGCAGAGACACATCCGCAGCATTCAACGCTCACGTTGAATGTTCAACTGTTGATAGGGCTTTATGATGAAAACATATTCAGCGCCAGCGATCTGCTTTTGTACAGCCTGCCAGAAGTGCTGTTACGAACGGCTTGTAACGATGTAGAACTGCTGGCGAATGAACAGGCAGATGCACTACTGACAGCGCAACGCTTTCATAAAACACAACTGCATTACCGCCAATGTGACACTGCCGATATACAACAGCATCTGGTTCTACTTAAGAACACATTGCGCGATATTCGCATGCAATCAAAGCCCTCAGAGGTCTACTTGTTTCAAGGTGTGCTTGAAACATCAGATAAAAATGGCGGCGAGCTTCTTATTCCCTGGGCCTTTACATTGCAACCGGAACAAGACAAACCAAGAAACAACGACTTGCAACAAAGTGAGTCAGCAAGCATAAAAACACTGCAGTCATTGGAGATGAAAGTTATGGCGCATCTGCAAGAAGGCCTGGACGGCAACCATGACCCCTTGTATTCCCTGCCACTGTTGATTGCGAATTGGCTGAAATGACAAGCGCCTACACACTGCTTCACAACCGGGTCGATGAGACACACACGCAAAGGCGTTTGGATGCACTCGCCGTTTTGGTGGGCGACCACTTAAACCGTAATGCAACCCACCCGGCCCTGCGAAACACCACAGGACTGTTGGGCACGGAAACCGGCGACTGGAAATGGAATCCGCATCATGCCGACCCCATGCAGGCCACCTGCGATATGGTGGCCAGACGCTGCAGAAAACTACTGCCTGCAGGTTACATTGAACATCTGCACTGCTGCCGCGTTTCAAACGCATCAGAAATCATGGAACTGACCATTGTGTTGAAAATAATTGCTCACGCCAAAGTCGAGAAAAAACGGGTTTGCTACTTGGTGGATCCCTTGCACTGGCATTTTCAATTGCAATACAAGCCATGATCAAAAAAGCCAAAGCGACTTCGAAAAAGCTGGTCACCCGTTTCCAACATCAGCTCAACAGGCTGAATACAAATCTGGAAACACTTGCCAGCCAACATCCGGAGCTTGCCCACGTTCAAAGTGCAGCATTACGCGCAGAACAGGCGCCGGAGGTAGACAGACTGCTTCACGGCACCGCCATGTTGATGGCCGATGTGGCTGTCTCCATTGATGAGCACCTTGCCCAAGCGGGCCTACGCTTGCTTGCCATGAAGAACCCCGATCTCACTTATTGGTGCCCGAAAAGTAAAGTAACGGCATGGCCGGAATCATTTAAAAACCAGTCGAAACTTCCTGCAGGCACTCAACTGCTAATTCATGACGGCGCTGACCGCGAGAAATCCTTTTCAAACAGTTGGGATTTTCTCAAGCAAGGTGTGAGTATCACCAGTGCTGAAATACAGGTTGCCAGACCCGGCCACGCACAAGAAAAAACAACGGGGCAAACTTATGCAACACACCAGCTGATACTAAATATCCTGCTTGAAAAACCACAGCATCAAAGCCCCTATTTTTGCTGTTATGTCCAAGGCCTGAGTTTATTCGCATGGGAACTTTGGGCAGGCATTCAAAACGCCTTTGAGGCCAACCAAAACAAAGCAGAAGGCCAAGGCAGCGCACCCGCCGCAAAGCCCTGCGGGCTGGGCAGCGAAACGCACCGGCTGCTTTGGCCCAGAACCGTAAAAACACCTTGGGGCGGCGCCTTGCTGGAAGACTTTTTCAACAGCCCTGAAAGCCTGCGTTTCTTTCAATTCAAAATACCACCCGAGCCCGCCACCAAAGGTCTGAAAACGCTGTCGATTCCCCTGGTGCTGAGCAATGATTGCCAATTGCTGCAGTTGTCTAAAAACGAGCTGCTCGCACTGTTGCTGCCCGACCCTGTGCTTTGGTGCAATGTGTATTGCAAGGCCTTGAAACCTGTGGTCATTGAAACCTCCGAATTGGTGCATCACATCGAGCCTCAAGGTGCTTACAAAGCGCAACAACGCATTGTTCGAATAACCCATGTTTCGCAAGAAACTACAGCATCTGAAAAACCTGCCAAGGCGCAAACATTGGCATTTCATCACGAGGAAACCTGGTATCAAAGCAACACAAACCACGGCGCCTTCCTGATGCTGCATCAACCACTGCCCTTGGGTACAAAGCTTTCACTCGATGCAATTTGTACTGAAACACCATCAGCGCCAAGTGAATCGCAGGCACTTAAGGCCTTCGCATTTTTACAAGCACAAACACACAATCTGGCCTCACTGTGCAGGCTCAATGTTTTCGAATTTGTTGATCTGATGCTGCTGTTTGATCACACCGCTGAAAACACTGGGTTGAATTTGCGCAGCGCCTTCACATCGCTGCAAATTGAAAAGCAGCATTTGCAAATCAGAGAGCAAGCTTGCTTCATACCGGCGTCTGCCCATTGTTTCAAACTGGGCGTGTTGCCTGAAAAACTGTTGCCGGTTCCTGTTTCGGCGTTGGGCTACATCATGGAACGCTGGTTGGCAGGTTTCTGCTCAACATTTGAAATGGTGTCGGTAAAAATGATTGATGCGCTCAATTCCGAACGTGTGCTTTACGAGGGTTCATGGAAAATCTCCCCCACTCAAAACGTTTTCTGCAGTGCGCCTGGTCACCGAAACAAACATCGCTGACAGGCTGGCGCGGACCGCTTCCACACCACGACACGGAAGCGATGATGCAATGCGCCTCAAGCCCCCAAGCAGAACACTTTGCCTACGCGCTTCTGCTTGATTTGCTCGATGTACAAATCAGCGCTGTAAAAACACAATTTGCCGCGTCCACGCATTTTGGCAAACACGCAAATACAGTCGGCTTGTTGCAATTGGCCGGTGTACAGGCGTGTTCATCAGAAGCCAATGTCGCCCTGTTACTGTCACGGCATCTTCATGCTGATCTCGGACTGAAAGCCAAGGTGGTGCAAAAGTTTTCGCGGCCGAACAAGCGCGCCAAGCCCAGCGCTTCAAACCAGCCGGGTGTTGGCTTCGCACGCCTTGGGCAAACGCGCATCGGATATGCAACGCTGGGCAAACCTGCAGCAGATGGCGTCGCCAGATTCAACATTGAAATTTCGCAACTGCGCTTATCTGACTTGCTGGCACTCTCGCACACCCATGCACAGGGAATTCGCATTGCCAATGCCATTGAAAAAACAATTCATTCAGGCCTGGCCAGCACTGACCTGCAACACGCCGATTGCCAGTTGCAAGTCTCATTTACAAGCATGGCCAATGCGCTGTGCTTGAACAGAAAACAGCCTGCTGCGCTGGGCATCAACAGTTTTCTGAAACGCCAGCCAACGGCAAGCACGCAACAAACCCTGCTGCGTAAAACCTTACCCATTTATCGCAAAGAAAAACCATCATGAGCTTTTCCTTTATCACCGAACCTTGTTCACCTGAAAATGCCGCGGGGCAAGACCTCAACGGATCATTGCAATGGCTTGAACTCGAGCAAATGCAAAGCACAGAGAAAGACGAGTTTGCAGAAGGCATCTGGTCCGTCAGCGCGCCGGAAACAGACTGGCACGTTATCACTCAACTTTGCATGAAACTGCTGCGGGAAGAAACCAAAGACCTGCAAATCATGGTCTGGTGGGTCAGGGCCCGTTTGCTGACAGACGGTCTGCCCGGCTTGCAAAACGGACTGGAAGGACTGCAATGCTGGGTCAAGCACTGGTGGATCCAAGGGTATCCGCAAGACCTGCGGAATGGGCCAGCCATCAAATTGGGCCGGCTGCGCTGGCTGGATCAACACTGCAGCGACCTGATACACACACAGTACCAACCCTCACCGGCAGATGAGGAAAGCGCTCAGGCCATCCGCACGCTTATCCATGACATTGAAGCACTTGTGCAATCCACCACGCCTCAAGCCTGGGGATTATTTACAAAGACCCTGGAAAAACTGCCAGTGCGCATCAAACGTGAAGCAACGCGCAAGGCAGACGCGCCTGCAGCTTTTGCCCCCGCACACCTGAGCAGCCCACACAAAGCCAATACACAGGCCTCTGAGCAGCTGCAAACGCCTGCAAACAGGCAAAGTGCAGTGCAGCGTATTGAGCAGGCCCTCTTTTACTTCGAAGAACACGAACCGCAGCATCCGGTGAAGGCCATGTTGCAAAGGGCGCTGACCTGGATGAACAAACCCATGGACCAATGGCTGTCGGAATTGGTGAGCGATGAGCCCAGCCGAAAAAAGATTCAGGATGTGCTGGGCCTGAAACTTGCACCCAGCACACCCAAAGACAATTGACTCAGTTCAGATTCGGCGCCAAGGCACGGCGCAATTCTTCTTCTGTGCGACCCGAGCGCTTCGCCAAGTCCATCAATTGGTCTGTGTCAATTTTTCCAACATTGAAGTAATCGCTGTCCGGATGAGAAAAGTAGAAACCCGAAACACTGGCAGCCGGTGTCATGGCCAGGCTTTCAGTCAGCGCCATGCTGACGTCGGCAGCACCGAGCACCTCAAACATGTCGAACTTGACAGTGTGCTCAGGGCAAGCCGGGTAACCCGGTGCGGGCCTGATACCGATGTACTTTTCCTTGATCAACTCTTCGTTGCTCAATGACTCCTGCGGCATATAACCCCACAAGTCTTGTCGCACCCGTTCATGCATGTACTCGGCAAAGGCCTCCGCCAAACGGTCGGCAATCGATTTCAACATGATGCTGGCATAGTCATCGTGCTCTGCCTCGAACTGCCGCTCTTTTTTGTCGATGCCCAAACCGGCTGTCACGGCAAACATGCCAATGTAATCGGCCACACCTGACGCTTTTGGCGCAATGAAATCCGCCAGCGCCTTGTTGGAAATGCCCTCGCGCTTTTCGCCTTGCTGCCTTAAGGTACGGTAAGTGAACAACACCTTTGTGCGCGTTTCGTCGTCATAAATTTCAATGTCGTCGTCATTGATGGTGTTGGCCGGGTAAAAACCGACCACGGCATTGGCCTGCAGCCAGCGCCCCTCAATAACCCGCTTCAACATGGCTTGCCCATCGGCAAATACACGTGTGGCCGAATCACCCACCACAGCGTCACTGAGTATGGCGGGGAATGAACCGTGCAAGTCCCAGGTCTGAAAAAACGGTTGCCAGTCGATGTACTTCGCAATTTCCGCGAGATCGAAATTCTTGAACAAACGGCGACCAATGAACTTGGGTTTGGGTGCGTTGTAGCTCGCCCAGTCAATCGCTGGCTTGTTTGCGCGGGCCTGAACCAGGCTCACCAATGGTTGGGCCCGCTTGTTGGCATGTTGGTCGCGAACGCGTTCGTATTCCGTTTTCAGGCCTGCGATGTAACCGGCTGCAGCTTCGTCAGACAACAAATTCTGCGCCACCGAAACCGAACGGCTTGCATCAGCAACATACACCACAGGACCATCGTAAAACGGTGCGATTTTTACAGCGGTGTGCACACGGCTGGTGGTGGCGCCCCCAATCAACAAAGGCGTCTGGCGTTCACGGAAGTAATCGTCGCGCTGCATTTCAGAGGCCACATAGGCCATTTCCTCAAGGGAAGGTGTAATCAAACCTGAAAGCCCAATGATGTCTGCGCCTTCAGCTTTCGCTTTCGCCAGAATTTCAGCACACGGCACCATCACGCCCATGTTCACCACTTCAAAGTTATTACACTACAACACCACGGTGACAATGTTTTTACCGATGTCGTGTACGTCGCCTTTGACGGTGGCAATGAGAATTTTTCCCTTGGTGCGAACGTCTTCACCTGCGGCCTGCATTTGCAGTTTCTCTTCCTCGATGAAAGGCACCAAATGGGCAACGGCGCGCTTCATTACCCGGGCAGATTTCACCACTTGCGGCAAAAACATTTTTCCGGCGCCAAACAAATCGCCCACAATGTTCATGCCGTCCATCAACGGGCCTTCAATAACATGCAGCGGACGCCCCCCAGTGGCGGCCAGCGCTGCGCGGGCTTCTTCCGTGTCTTCTTCAATAAATTGCGTAATACCGTGAATCAGTGCGTGAGCCAGACGTTTTTCCACTGGCTCACTGCGCCACACCAGGTTTTCTTCTTCCTTCTTGCCGCCCGCCTTCAGGCTGGATGCAAATTCAATCATGCGCTCGGTGGCGGTTTTTTCCCGCTCTGGGGAATCAGCCGGCAAATCGTTAGGAAAAGAGGGTGTGCGATTCAAAACAATGTCTTCAACGCGCGTTCGCAACTCGGGGTCGAGCTCGTCGTAAACCCCCATCATGCCGGCATTTACAATGCCCATGGTCATACCGGCCTTGATGGCGTGGTACAAAAATACGGTGTGTATGGCTTCACGGGCGGGGTCATTGCCCCGGAAACTGAAAGAGACATTGGAAACGCCGCCGGAAATTTTTGCGTGCGGCAGGTTTTCATGAATCCAACGGGTTGCGTTGATAAAATCAACCGCGTAGTTGTTGTGTTCTTCAATGCCGGTGGCAATGGCAAAAATATTCGGATCAAAAATAATGTCTTCCGCAGGAAAACCCACCTGCTCCACCAGCAGATCGTAGGCGCGTTTGCAGATCTCGATTTTTCGCTCGTACGTGTCTGCCTGACCCTTTTCATCGAAGGCCATCACAATAACGGCAGCGCCGTACCTGCGACACAACCGGGCTTGACGCAGAAACTCGGCTTCGCCCTCCTTCATTGAAATTGAATTGACCACCGGCTTGCCCTGCACACATTTCAGTCCGGCTTCAATCACATCCCATTTTGAGGAATCAATCATCAGGGGGACCCGGGCAATGTCAGGTTCCGATGCCAGCAAATTCAAGAAGCGCACCATGGCAGCTTTTGAATCCAGCATGGCTTCATCCATGTTGATATCAATAATTTGCGCGCCGTTTTCAACCTGCTGTCTGGCCACGGCCAACGCTTCATCGTACTGGCTGTTTAAAATCAGACGTGCAAATGCTTTTGATCCGGTAACGTTGGTACGCTCCCCCACGTTCACAAACAAGGAATGGTCTGTGATGGTTTGTGGCTCCAGACCCGACAAGCGCAAGGCACTTTCGATCTTGGGCACCACACGCGGTTTTTCGCCGGACAAGGCTTTCGCAATGGCTGCGATGTGATCCGGGGTGGTTCCGCAGCAACCCCCTGCAATATTGACAAAACCGGCCCTGGCAAACTCCTTGACCAAGGCGGAAGTGATTTCCGGCGTTTCATCAAAGCCGGTGTCAGACATCGGGTTGGGCAAACCTGCATTCGGATAAACACAAATATGCGCATCGCAAATTTTGGAAAGCTCCGCCACATACGGGCGCATCAAGGTAGCACCCAGTGCGCAATTCAAGCCGATGGTCACGGGGCGGGCATGGCGCACTGAATTCCAGAAAGCCTCCACCGTCTGACCCGACAAAATCCGACCGGATGCATCTGTCACCGTACCGGAAATCATGATGGGCAAGCGTTTACCGGTGTCTTCGAAATATTGATCAACTGCAAACAACGCCGCTTTGGCATTGAGCGTATCGAAAACGGTTTCCACCAGAATCAAATCCACACCGTTTTCAACCAAGCCTTTGGTTTGCTGGTAATACGAGGTCACCAGTTCGTCGAAACTGATGTTCCTTGCGCCCGGATCGTTTACGTCAGGAGAAATTGAAGCGGTTTTAGGCGTAGGGCCCAATGCGCCGGCAGCGTATCTGGGCCGGTCGGGCGTGGAATACTTGTCGCACGCCGCTCTGGCAAGGCGAGCCGCTTCCCGGTTCATCTCATCAACGAGGTGTTCCATGTGGTAGTCGGCCTGGGCCACAGAAGTGGCTCCAAAGGTATTGGTCTCAACAATGTCGGCGCCCGCAGCCAGATACTGCTCGTGAATTTCCTGAATGATGTGGGGCTGTGTCAGCACCAGCAACTCGTTGTTGCCCTTTACATCGTGGGCGAAGTCTGCAAAGCGGTCGCCAGTTCCGGCGCCCCGATATTGCGCTTCGCTGAGCTTGTAGCGCTGAATCATGGTGCCCATGGCACCGTCAAGAATCAGGATTCTCTGGGAAAGCAGGTTTTTAAGTTTCGTTTCCAGTTCACATTCGAACCGGGAAGAAGCGGGGCGCGTGTTCATCGCGGGGCCTCTGTAAAGGTATGCCAACCCGATATTATAAGGGTCGAATGCCAGTTCCCAAAGCCGCTTCTGCGGCACCCCATGACCAAACCGAAACATCCGCATTGACGCGGTACTGTGCAGGCCCGCCGCGCTGTCTCAGCGCCAGCAACACATCAGCGGCTTGCGCAGGGTCTGCCTGCGCCAAACCCGTCACCAGCATCGCATCGGCGCACGTTATCCAAGGGTTTTCAAGTTCATTGGCGGCCAGCAGCGCCTGCGCATGGGAAAAAGGCAGCACCGATACGCATTTCGGCTTGTCCAGCCATTGTTGCCACTGGGTGTCTTGCAAAAAAGTCAGCAGCTTGTCCGGGTGACTGGCATGATTGATCTCAATAAAAAGGCGGTCAGGTCTGCGCATGCGCAGCGTGCGGCCCAGATGTGTATTCAGGATAAGACGGGAGCTGCAGCAAAGGCAGCCCTGTGCCAATTGCAAGGCGTGAACGTTTTCAGGCAAATGGCCCAAGGGCAGGGTGCTGCCGTTAAACAGCAGGGTCCATTTTTCTTTCGGGGGAGATTGCCTTGCCCAATGCAAAAGCAAATCGCTTTTGCCGCAGGCCTGAGGCCCCATGACAAGCACTGTTTTCACCAGTGCCTGATCGGTTGATTCAGCCATCAAGGTTTTTTCAGATGCGCCGTGAACCTCGGGTCGCTTCCACGCCCAACTGTTTGAGTTTACGGTAGAGGTGGGTTCTTTCAATGCCAGTCTTTTCTGCCAGACGGGTCATACTGCCATTTTCCTGATTCAAATGAAATTCAAAATAAATTTTTTCAAATTGATCGCGAACTTCACGCAGCTGTTGGCTCAGGTCCAGCTCAACCATGGCAGTCATCGCCAGCTCAAGCGGGCTTTTAACCTCAGGAACCGGTGCTTGCGCAGCTTGGGCCATCGCCATGCCACGGAAAGCGGCAATTTCCTGATTCACTTCCTTTTGCTTGCGCACCCGGTTGAGCGCATCACTCACCGTGTTCAGAAGTTTTTGCAACGCAATCGGCTTTTCCAGAAAGTCCATGGCGCCTATGCGTGTGGCCTCGACAGCCGTGTCTATGGTTCCGTGGCCAGACATCATGACAACCGGCATGGTCAGCAAACCCTTTGAGGCCCATTCCTTGAGCAGGGTTACGCCATCGGTGTCTGGCATCCAGATATCAAGCAGCACAAGGTCGGGCGTAAGGGCATCACGCTTGAGACGCGCTTGTTGCGCATTCTCAGCCACTTGTACCTCATGACCTTCATCTCCGAGAATTTCCGACAGGAGTTCTCTGATACCAATTTCATCATCAACAACCAAAATATTGGCCATACTGGATTTGTCTCACTCTGAAACTTTTCGCAATTCTAACGACTCTTTACCTGTTTCGTCTGCTACTAACCGTAAAAAGGTAATTTCCACCGCCGCACCTGACACCTCACCGGAAGAACTGAACCGGTTTCTCACAGAAATGCGAGCGCCGTGTTCATCCACAATCTTCTTCACAATGGCCAGACCCAGGCCAGTGCCTCCGGGTTTGTTTGTTACATACGGTTCGAAAGCACGCACCATCATATCAGCCGGGAAACCACTGCCGTTGTCAGCAATCACGAGTTTAACCGCCAGCACCGGCACATTCACACTTTTTTGTACCTGTTGCAGCTCGGTGCGTATCTCCACGCGACCTTCTTCCTTGCCATTCACGGAATCATGGGAGTTTTGCAACAGGTTGTGAATCACCTGACGCAACTGGGTGGCATCCCCCATGACCAAGGGCAAATCAGGCGCCAACAAGGGCAGCACCCGCTGGCGCACCTCAGGCCTGTCCGGGTCTGCATGGCCATACAAGCCGAGAATATCCTTGACCAGTTCATTCAAATCCAGCGGATGCAGTTC
>JBEIKS010000012.1:0-18312 GCA_040379625.1 Burkholderiaceae bacterium | reverse complement strand
TGTGCCTCAAAAAACGGCACAGCCTCATCAACGCTCATGCCCAAAATATCGGCAGCGGTTTTTCCGCGCCAACGGACCTGAAGGGTTTCTGGATTAAAACGTTGGCCGCGGCAAGCTTCGCACAGCACTTTCACATTGGGCCGACAATTCATGTCGATGGTCTGCATGCCCTGCCCTTCACACACAGGGCAACGCCCTGGGCCGGCATTGAAAGAAAACCGGTTGGTGGCAAAACCCCGCATACCGGCTTCGATGGTGTCGGCCATCAATTTGCGGATGGTGTCCCAGAAACCAATGTAGGTGGCGGGGCAAGAGCGCGGTGTTTTGCCGATCGGCGTTTGATCCACCTCCAGTACGCGCTGAATCTGTTCCGCCCCCACAATGCTTTCACACCCCAGCCAACCCAAGGTTTCAATGTGTCCATTGACGTAATGCGCCATGTTGGCAAGCAACACATCGCGGGCCAGCGTGGATTTTCCGGAACCGGATACGCCGGTAATGGAGACCCAGCGCCCAAGGGGAATGTTCGCATCCACGGTTTGCAGGTTGTGCAAAACCGCTTGATTGATTTGCAGCACAGGCGGGTTTTTTTCCAAGGGGCGGCGCGGCACTTCCGGCACAGCCAACGGGCGGGACAAATAACGCCCCGTCAGCGAGTTGGGGTCTGCACTGACCTGCGCCACTGTGCCCTGTGAAATAACCTGGCCGCCGCGAACGCCTGCACCGGGGCCCATGTCCACCAGACAATCGGCCTGGCGCATGGTGTCTTCATCATGCTCAACCACGACCAAGGTGTTGCCCTTGTTCTGCAACTCCTTGAGCGCTTCCAGCAAACGTTGGTTGTCGCGGGTGTGCAGGCCTATGGTGGGTTCATCAAGCACATAACAGACACCCGTCAGGTTGGTTCCCAACTGTGCCGCCAAACGGATTCGCTGCGCCTCGCCACCTGACAGGGTGGGCGCGGCACGGTCCAGGCTGAGATAGTTCAGACCCACGCGCTTTAAAAACGCCAGACGGTGAGACATCTCCGAAACAATGTCTTTGGCGATTTGTTTCTCACGCTCACTCAACTTCAGCTTGGAGACCCATGACGCCGCTTCGTCAACGGTGAGCTTTGCCAACTGCGCAATTGACTGGTCGTAAAAACGCACCGCCAGCGCCATTTCATTCAAACGCTGACCATCACACAAACCACAAATCAAGGGGTCTGTGATGGCGCCGTCGTCGTCGCGCTTGGGCGCTTCTTCCAGAAACTGCAATTCTTCCCCGGTTTGTTCTTCGCCCAGTTCGGCGCCCTCGGTGGTGCCGGTGCCGAAGCACTTGGTACACCAACCGTGTTTGCTGTTGTAGGAAAACAGTCGGGGGTCGAGTTCCTGAAAACTCATGGCGCAGACGGGGCAAGCCCGTTTGGTGGAGAAAATTTTAATGTCTCCCGCGCATTCCACCATCACCACGCCTTTGCCCAGCGCCAGCGCCTCACGCAAGGCTTCGCGCAGTGCTGCTTCATCTTTGGCATTCACATTGAGTACGCACATCGGCAACTCAATGTTGTGCTCTTTGTAGCGGTCCAGCTTCGGCCAGGGATCTACCTTGACCTTTTCACCATCCACGCGAAGGTGTGTGTAGCCCTTGCCCTTGGCCCATTTTGCAATCTCGTTGTAAATGCCTTTTCTGGCAACCACCAGCGGCGCATAAATTTCAATGTCTTTGCGTTTGTAGTCTTTTAGGCACTGGGAAAGAATGGCGTCAAAACTTTGAGGAGCGATGGGCACTTCACAGCGTGGGCAATGCTGCACCCCCAGCTTTACAAACAGCAGACGCAGGAAGTGATAAACCTCGGTGACGGTGGCCACTGTACTTTTCTTGCCGCCGCGCGAGGTTCGCTGCTCAATGGCAACCGTGGGGGCAATACCGTAAATTGCGTCCACATCGGGTTTGGCTGCAGGCTGCACAAATTGCCGCGCGTAGGCGTTCAGACTTTCAAGGTAGCGGCGCTGCCCCTCGGCAAACAGAATATCAAAGGCCAAGGTACTTTTACCGGAACCGGAAGGCCCGGTGATCACCGTCATTTTGTGGTGCGCAATGTCCAGACTGACATCGCGCAAATTGTGTTCTTTGGCATGCAAAATTGAAATCATGCCGCGCTTCTGGCGCAAGGCCATTTGCAGGGGCAGGCCTTCTTGGTCGGTTTCTGGCGCATGGTCAGACAAAGTAAACGCACGCGCCTCTTCCTTCAGCCGCTTTGACGGTGTTGCCGAGGGTGCTGTGACCTTCAAATAGGCAGACAAGGCCTTGCCGGTGTAACTGCTGGCGTGTTCCATCACAAATGCGGGCGTACCGGCGACCACCAATTCGCCCCCGGCCTCGCCGGCATCCGGCCCCAGGTCAATTAGCCAGTCAGCGCAACGAACCACATCCAGGTTGTGTTCAACCACCAACAGGGAGTGACCGGCTTTCAACAGCATGTCGAGCGCAGTCATCAGCTTGGCAATGTCTTGAAAATGCAGGCCCGTGGTGGGCTCATCAAAAACAAACAGGGTGCCTTTCTGGGCCAGCTTGGGCTTTTTAAGTGCCGTGGCTGCTTCCACCAGAAAACCGGCCAACTTCAGGCGCTGCGCTTCCCCACCAGACAAGGTGGGCACGGGCTGCCCCAAACGCAGATAATCCAGACCCACATCCGCCAGCGGCCTCAGCGCTGCCAACACATCCTTGTCTGTGGCAAACAGTTCCAGCGCTTGCGAAACAGTGAGCTCCAGCACATCGGCCATGTGCAGTTCACGCCCGCCCCGCTCAATTTTGACGTCCAGCGCCTCTGCGCGGTAACGGGTGCCGTTGCAGTCGCCGCAACGCAAATAAACATCGGATAAAAACTGCATTTCAACATGTTCAAAGCCATTGCCGCCACAAGCGGGGCAGCGTCCATCTCCGCTGTTGAAACTGAAAAAACCGGCTGTGTAGGCCCGCTCTTTGGCCAAGGGTGTTTTACAGAACAGGTTGCGCAGTGCATCAAATGCGCCCACATAGCTGGCCGGGTTTGAGCGGGTGGTTTTACCAATCGCGGACTGATCCACAAATGCGATGTTGGAAATCAGTTCCGCGCCTTCCAAGGTACCAAATGCACCCGGCGCTTCCGTGGCTTCCCCCTTGCTCTTTTTTAGCGCAGGCACCAGCACATCTTGAATCAGCGTGGACTTGCCTGAACCCGATACGCCGGTGACCACCACCAAGCGGTTCAGCGGAAAACGCACATCAAGGTTCTTGAGATTATTGGCAGTAACGGATTTCAGGACAATGGCGGGCGAATCGGCGAGCACTGGCGCCACCGGGCGATTCAGGGAAATACTGCGGCGACCTGAGAGATAGTCGCCGGTGAGGGTGTCTGCAGCCCGGGCGCTGGCCGGGGTGCCGTCAAACACAATATTGCCACCCTGCTCGCCGGGGCCTGGCCCCATGTCCAACAGGCGGTCTGCCGCCAGCATCACTTGGGGATCGTGCTCAACCACCACCAAGGTATTGCCAGCCTGTTTCAAGCCTTCCATGGCGCTGATGACCCTGCCCATGTCGCGTGGATGCAAACCCACCGAGGGCTCGTCCAGCACGAACAAGGTATTGACCAGTGAGGTGCCCAGTGCAGTGGTGAGGTTGATGCGTTGCACTTCCCCGCCAGACAAGGTCCGGCTTTGCCGGTCCAGCGTGAGGTAACCCAAACCAACCTGCTTTAAAAACGACAGGCGCGCACGCACCTCTGCCAGCACCAGTTCGCTGGCCTCGCCCAAGGCCGCAGGCAAACGCAACTGCCGCATGAAGGCTTCCACGCGCTCAATGGGAGTCAGCATCAGTTCATGCAGAGATACGCCGGGCAATGCGGCCATCTGAGTCTCTGACCAAGCCACGCCATGGGGTTTGAAACGGCGGTACTGCCCCAAGGGGGTCTCTTGCTGCGCTCCCAAGCGCCACAACAAACCCTCGGTTTTAAGGCGTGCTCCTTCGCAGGTGGGGCACGGTGTGTAGGCGCGGTATTTGGACAACAACACGCGCACATGCATTTTGTAGGTTTTTGATTCCAGCCACTCGAAGTAACGCTTCACGCCATAGAACTTCGAACCCTCCCAGTTGCCATCAAAATCCACATCGCCGGCGATAACCCAGGCACGGTCTTCGTCCGTCATTTTTCGCCACGCCAGTTGCGTTGCAACACCACGTTTTTTTGCAAAGCGAATCAAGTCGTTCTGACACGATACAAAACTGGCGGTCTGCCAGGGCTTGATGGCGCCTTCAGCCAGTGATTTGCTTTCATCAGGCACCACCAACCCGTAGTCAATGCCGACGACGCGCCCGAAACCTCGGCAAGCCTCACAGGCGCCCAAAGGGGAATTAAAAGAAAAATGCGACGGCAAGGGTGCGCTGTAATGCAGGTCGCAGGGGGCGCAATGCAAGCCACTGGAATAACGCCAGACCTCTGCGGTTTCACCGGCTTCGTTAAGTACCTGAACATCCAAGCGGTTCTGCCCGCGCAGCAGCGCGGCTTCAATGGCTTCGGCCAGACGGGCATCTTCGGTGCCCGCCACCCGAAAACGGTCTTGAACCACGTCGAGCACCAAGATGGCGGGTTTGTCTGCTTCACCCTTTTTCTTGCGCGGCTTTTTCTCGCCCGGCTTACCGACCCCACCCTCAATCCGACGGGCGTGAATGCGTGAATAACCTTGGGCGCTGAGATAGGACTCAACCTCTTCATCGCTGAAACTGGCCGGCACCTGAAGCGGGAAAGTGATCAACAACCGAGGGTCACCTGCAAGGGCCGCACGCGAACGGATACCGGCCGCAATGGTGGCCGGCGTGTCTTCTGCAACCGGGGCGGCACACTGGCGGCAATGCAATTGCGTGGCCCGCGCAAACAGCAATTTCAGGTGGTCATTGATTTCAGTCATCGTACCCACCGTGGAGCGGGAGGTGCGAACCTGGTTGGTTTGATCGATGGCAATGGCGGGTGGCACGTTGTCTATGCCGTCCACGAGCGGTTTGTCCATCCGGTCTAAAAACTGCCGGGCGTAAGGGGAAAAGGTTTCCACATAACGCCGCTGGCCTTCTGCATAGAGGGTGTCAAAAACCAAAGAGCTTTTACCGCTACCGGAAACCCCAGTCACGACGGTAATTTCGCCCCGGTTGATTTCCAGGCTAAGGTTTTTAAGGTTGTGCTGCCGCGCGCCCCTGATGCGAATGCCATCAGCGTGAGTTGCGGTTGAGTTTTCGAGGGGAATAGCGGAGGAAGGCTTCATAACACTCACCAGAAATAGCCGGTGAGTTTAACCCAATGCAGGGAGGCTGCGTTGTGCGCAGCCCCCAAATTTGCAGGTTAGCTGCAGGTTTTCAGTCTTTCGATTTCAGCAGGCGGCGCTTGCGAACGCCATCTGCCAAGGCTTCCAGCAGGCCTATGCTGTCTTCCCAGCAAACGCAACCGTCGGTAATGCTTTGACCGTAAGTGAGCTCTTTGCCTTGAACCAGATCTTGACGACCTTCAACCAAGTGACTCTCCACCATGACGCCCATGATGCGGCTTTCGCCGGCAGCCAGTTGCGCCGCAATGTCGGCGATGACGTTGATCTGGTTGCGGGGCAATTTTGAACTGTTGCCATGGCTGGCGTCCACCATCACGTTGGCAGCCAAACCGGCAGCGCCGATTTCCTTACAGGCGGCATCGATGCTGGCGACATCGTAATTAGGCGTTTTGCCGCCGCGCAAAATGATGTGGCAATCTTCATTGCCGCTGGTGGACACAATGGCGCTGCGCCCTTCTTTGGTCACTGACAAAAAGTGGTGTGGATGCTGAGCTGCCTTGATGGCATCGACTGCAATACGCACATTGCCATCGGTACCGTTCTTGAAGCCCACCGGGCAGGACAAACCGGAGGACAGTTCACGGTGAATCTGGCTTTCCGTGGTTCGGGCGCCAATGGCTCCCCAAGACACCAGGTCTGCAATGTACTGCGGCGTGATCATGTCAAGAAACTCTGTGCCCGCTGGCAAACCCAAGGCATTGACGGAGCGCAAAAATTCGCGCGCCATGCGCAGGCCTTTGTTGATTTCAAAGCTGCCGTTGAGGTCGGGGTCATTGATCAAACCCTTCCAGCCCACTGTGGTGCGGGGTTTTTCAAAATACACGCGCATCACAATTTCCAGATCGGCACTGAAAATTTTGCGCTGCTCAGCCAGTCGGCGGGCATATTCCATACCGGCTGCTGTGTCGTGAATGGAACAAGGACCAATGACAACCACCAGACGGTCGTCTGCGCCGTGCAAGATGCGGTGAATGCCCGCACGGGAATTCACCACGGTATCCACAATCTCGGCGCTGACCGGAAACGCTTCTATCAGGGCCGCTGGGGCAGTGACTTCTTTGATTTCTTTAATTCTCACATCGTCCGTCGCTATTTGCATTTTTGCTCTCCACTGCATGGGCTTGGCCCACACAAAAAAAAACCGCCAGGAATCTGCCTGGCGGTGGGTGTTCCGAGTGTTACTTATGAACGCTGTTTTCGAACACCGACCGCCGTCACCGCCAAGGAGCGATAACCGCCAAAGTGACCGAAAGTAAAAAAGCGAGTGCGTTTCATGGAGTAATTAAACCGCAGACCACGCTTTTTGGCAAATTAAACCGCGGCTCATCACTGTCTCAATTCAAAAAAAGGTGTGGATAGGCTTTCCGGGCATGGTCGCAGATAAAACGCGCCAGGCGATTGCCAGACCTTGCAGCATTTTCCAACACAGTTCTGGACGTCGCGTGCTCAGCCATGGCTGCCACGGTTCGCAGATTCTCTTCGTTGGAAATCAAATAATGAATTGCATCGGTGCGCCGCTTTAAAATAGCAAATACCAGCGGATGGGGAACGTTGCTGGCAGCGTGAGAGAAATTCAGACCACTGTTGGCCGCCAGTGAAATTTCACGCAGAGAACCTGCTTCAACCAAAGTGTGGGCAATGGAGCGGCCACTGATGCACTCCGAATGTTGCAACTGTAAAAGCAAGGGAACAGGGGCACCGCCTTGATTTCCCAACCGTGTGGGTGCCAGGGACAAAGAGCGGGGGGTGAATTCAACGATGGGCAAGGGGTGGGAGAGGTAACCATGCCCAACACCTCGCTGGGCAAGTAACAAAGCGCAATCGCTGGCCGAATGGTGGATGACGGCATCCAGCAGATTGGTTGAAATACCGTGCTCTCGCCACTCAAAAAACGGGTCTAAACCCATCTCAAGCAACTCTTGCAACTTCGGCGCGAAACCGCCTGCCTCTAACCCCGCCTTCAGATAACCGGCCAAGGCTGCGGAGGCAAGCCTGTGAATTTCAAATGTCTCAAGCGTCCTGTTTGTAAGGTTTGGGTTCCGGTGCAAGCCTTCACAGGCAATCAGACGCTCCAGAACAGCCATGCGACAGGGTTGCGTTTGTGCCAGCAGCAATTCTGGATGCGCGACAATAGAATCGCAAAGCGCTTCTATTGTGGGCAGCGACACGGTTAGCGGCTCTGAGGCCAGAGGCTCAGCAGGGCTGCCCGGAAGGTTGGGCGGCTCAACGCGGCGAGCGATCTCAAATACAGTTGGAAGTGGCAAGTTCGGTAAAACCATTGCGTATGTGAAAGGGCTCACTGAGGTCGTGAAAATGATCTGTAGGAAACATCAAGGAAAACAGACTGAAAAGCGCTGAAGCGCGTTAATTCCTTGGGTTACGTTTCGAACAGGAAAGTTCCACGGAGACTTTCAGGCCGAACAGGTGGAGTTCACCCGGTTCAGACGTGAAACCTCATCACTGCGTGCCGCCTACCAGCAGCCCTTCCAGCAGCAAAGTAGGTTGCCCGACACCCACAGGTACACTTTGACCTTCTTTGCCGCAAGTGCCAACGCCTTCGTCAAGCTGCATGTTGTTACCCACCATTTTGACACGGGTCAGCGCATCAGGACCGTTGCCCATGAACGTGGCGCCCTTGATGGGGTAAGTGACCTTGCCGTTTTCAATTTTGTAGGCTTCAGAGGCTGAAAACACAAACTTTCCGCTGGTAATGTCCACTTGACCGCCACCAAAGTTGACCGCATAGATGCCGTCCTTCACGCTGGCAATAATTTCTTCAGGCGCATAAGCCCCTGAAAGCATGTAGGTGTTGGTCATTCTTGGCATGGGCAAATGTGCGAAGCTTTCGCGCCTGCCGTTGCCGGTCAAAGGCATTTTCATGAGGCGTGCGTTGGTCATGTCTTGAATGTAGCCACGCAAAATGCCGTCTTCAATAAGAACCGTGCGCTCTGTCGGGTTGCCTTCGTCATCTACATTCAAGGAGCCGCGGCGGTTTGGCAAAGTGCCATCGTCCACGACCGTGACCCCTTTTGCTGCCACCTGCTCTCCGATGCGTCCTGAAAACGCACTGGACCCTTTGCGGTTGAAGTCGCCTTCCAAACCATGACCGATGGCCTCATGCAACAAAATGCCGGGCCAGCCGGCACCGAGCACCACGGTTTGTGAACCCGCTGGCGCAGGGCGTGCATCCAGATTGACCAGCGCCTGATCAACAGCCGTTTCGGCGTAATGACACAACAGCGGTTCCTGAAAATAGGCGAAATCGTAGCGTCCACCACCGCCGGAGGAACCAGACTCCCTGCGACCGTTTTCTTCGACCAGAACAGACACGCTCAAGCGCACCAAGGGACGGATGTCTGCCGCCATGACACCATCGCTGCGCGCCACCAAAACAATTTCCCAGGCGCCAACCAAACTGGCCATGACTTGCTTGACGCGCGGATCTCTACCGCGGGCCAAGTGCTCAATGCGCTCAAGTATTGCCACTTTTGCGGTTGAATCCAGCGTTGGAATGGGGTTGCCCGGCGCGTACAAATCAAGCCCGAACTGCCCGCGCAGCGGTTTGCCCACCTTGTGCTTTGCGCTTGCCCCAGAAGCGGCAATGGCTTTCACCGACTTGCAAGCTTCCATGAGGGGGCTGAAGGCGATGTCATCGGAGTAGGCAAATGCGGTTTTGTCGCCAGTAACGGCCCGCACACCCACGCCCTGCTCAATGCTGAAACTGCCGGACTTCACAATACCTTCGTCAAGGCTCCAGCCTTCAACACAACTGTATTGGAAATAGGCGTCTGCAAAATCGACCTTGCGCGTGAAAATTTCAGCCAAGGCTTTGCGCACCTTGCCCTCGTCCAGACCATAAGGCGTCCAGAGTGTTTCCTGTGCGGTCGCTAGTGTGCGAAAACCTGGGTCTATTGCATTCATCTCAACAACTCTTTCAACAACGGTTCAAACAAGGGTGACAACAGACAATTTTAAAGTACGCGGTGTTCCAGGGCAGGCAGTTGCGACCTGACTTTATTCAGTCTGTCTGCATCAAACTCGCCCAGCAATACACCTTCGCCTTCCGGCAGACAGGATAACACCTGTCCCCAAGGGTCTATCCACATACTGTGGCCATAGGTTTTCCGCCCGTTGTCGTGGTCGCCGCCCTGCCCGCAAGCCAGCACATAGCACTGGTTCTCAATGGCGCGAGCCCGCAACAGCACTTCCCAATGGGCCCGACCGGTGGTGTAGGTAAATGCCGCCGGCACCACAATCATACCGACTGGGCCCATGGCCCGGTAAAGTTCAGGAAAACGCAGGTCATAACAAACCGACAAACCGATGCGCGTACCCAAGGCATCAAAACAGCCCACCGCTGCACCCGGCTCTATGGTGGAGGCTTCATCGTAACGCTCTTTTTCAGTGGCGAACCGGAATAAATGAATTTTGTCATAGCGGGCCACCTGCTCGCCGTCGGGGTTAAACACCAAGGTCGTGTTTCTCACCTTGTCGTCAGGTCCGGCCGCCAGCGGCAATGTGCCGCCAATCAACCACACCCCATGTTCTTTGGCCATGGCAGAGAGAAACGCCTGAATGGGCCCCGAACCCGCTTTTTCGCGAGCAGCCACCTTGTCGGTGTCCCGGCGCCCCATCAATGCGAAATATTCTGGCAGGAGAATCAGACTGGCGCCCGCCTTGGCCGCTTCTGCAATTTGCGCCTGCGCATAATAAAGGTTGTCATCCACACGGGTGGAGGACACCATTTGCACTGCTGCAACTTTAAATTGCACAGGCACGGGTTTTACAGTTTTAGCCGTTTTTTCTTTGCCGCTCAATTGCGTTTCTCCACTTTTTCAATGCTGGGGTCCACCCAGGTGCCAGAAACCTTGTATTCAAAGGAAAAGGCCTTGGACAATGGGTCTTTGAGCACCAACTGCGCTAAAAAACTCGCAATGCCTATGGCCGGGTTTGCCGCCATCACGGAATATACCAAGGAGCCACCGGCGGCGTTGACCTCCGGCAAAATAACGGCGCGCAAGTCTTGCGTTTCCTTGACCAGATCCACTTTTCCTTCCATCAGCACAGAGGCGCTGACGCCCCGCATTTTAAAGTCGCTGGTGCTCAATACGCCGTTGGCGACAGAGGCGTTGGCAAAAATCTGGTCGAAGGCAAAACCTTCTGAAAACACATCACGGAAATCCAGCGTCAGCCTCCTGGGCAAAGACTGCAAGGACAAGATACCCAACAAGCGGGCCACGCCAGGCTCAGCCTTTAGAAACTGACCATTCTTGATGTCCATGCTGAGTTCACCGTTCATGGTGCCATAGTCAAAGGATTGAGGTGGCCCCACCCATTGCAAACGACCATTGACGGTTCCTGAACCAGAGCGCACCAGTTTTTCCAACCCCACCCGGTCCAGCAACTTGCCTGCGTTGCCCACGTCCATTTTAAAATCAAGGCGGGTGCGTCGGGGCTGACCAAGCTGCTCGCGCCGCCATTCGCCTTTGGCCGACAGCGTTGCATCCGGATTGCTCAATTGCATGTCGCGCAGTATCCACTGCTTGAACTGCCCTTCGCCCTCGTTTACAGCCTTCAAGCGCAACTTGCCGTAATTGGTTTTTCCAATAGAAAACTGATCGACCGCAATATCTAGCGCTGGTGTGTCAAAGTAATCGGTCGGGTCGGGTGCAACCGTCACAACGGTATCGGGTGTTTCAGGAATAATGAGGCGAGCCAGTTTCAAACTCAATGTACCCGCCGCATCGGTTTTTGCATTTTGTGTCCAACTGGCTTGTCCCAGCGCTTCTGCACTGCTGATGTCAAAATTCCAGCCGTCTTTTTTCCGGTTGGCGGACAACACCAGATCGTTAATCACTTTGGTGGCGAACACCAACTGATCTGTTTTTAATGTGATGCGATCAGGCATTAACGTCACTGTATCTTTGGAGCCTTCGGTCAACGTACCTGCCGTGTTTGAATCGGCGGCCGACGGGTCGCCCAATTGCGTGAGCTGCCATTGATCCAAATCCAGTTTTGGCACCTTGACATTCAAGTTAAAGCCACTTTCGGGCATCACCAGAGGTTCCTTCACAGCGATTGCACCCCTTAGAATGTTGCTTTTACCGTTGGCACGGTCGCGCTCCAACCGGCCTTGCAACAAGCCGGCCTGAGCAATGCTGCCCTGGTTCGAACTCAAATACACACGCAATTCATCGCGCACAATACTGCCGGCTTTGCTTAAGGTGGGAATCATCCGGAACTCAAACGGCCAGACCTCCTGAGCCTGTTTGACAAACGGTGCAGGCAAATCAGACACCAAGCCCTGCAAATTGCTTTCCACTGTAATGTCAGGTTCTCCAACGCCTGGCTTGATGCCGATGTTCACGCCATATCTGGTTTGCCCGCTAATCCGCAACGCGGTTGGTAAACTCAAATAACGCTTGATGCCCTGCGCAGAGGCCGTACCCTCGGCTCGAAACTGCATGCTGCCGTCCGGTCGGGTAGCGCCCTCCAGCTTGACAGGGCCACCCAGACCGAAACCGCTGAGGCTCTTGATGCTCACGCCAGACTCATTGAAATCCAGGCTACCTTTCACCTTCAACAACTGCGGCAGGCCAGACATCAAAACGACATCGTTTTCGAGGAAGTTAAGCGTGCCCTTGAGTTTGGTCTGTTGAGGAGCGCTCAGAGGCAACTCCAAATTGAGCGCGAGCTTTGCAGAACCGTTGGCCTTGGTTTCAAGCAACAAACCGTCCAACATGGCGCTGACTGGGCTGGCATTGACATATTTGACCATGTCAGACATCGCCCCTTGCGCCAAACCTTCCACACTCAGTACCCATGCGTCTGCCATAAGCGAGGGAATTTTCACCTGAACATTGCTCAAGTTGGTGTCTTTGGTTCTGCCCTGTTTTGCGCTGACGGTCAGGGTGTCGTTGTCGAAACTGACAACAGCCTCAATGTTGGTAACGGCAGGCCATTCGGGGTCAAACAACACATCGCCGTTTTGTACTTTGCCCACAAGACTGAATTCACCCTGATTGCGCTTTTTGAAAGGGTAGTCGTCGAGCTTGCCCTTCAAGCGCCAACTGCCTTCGGTGACCACGCCCCCGCGCAGCCCGGTGGTCAGCCATGAGATGGCGTCAGGGGAGAAAAAACCGGGCATCAAGCCAGGGATGACATCGATGGGAACACGCCTGAAATTGCCGGACAAATCAACCTCAGGCAAAAGGTCACCCTGTGTTTGCAAGCTACCGTTCATGCTCAAATGCATGTCTGAACGACGCACCTGCAAGCTGTCGAAGTCCAGTTTCATGATTGCTTTGGAACCACTGCCCAACTGTCTCCAGCGCCCTTGCGTGCTCAACTCGGAAAACGGAATCAAGGCGGTTTGCAAAACCTCCGGGGCGTGAACGTGGCCCTCTTTTGCGGTCAAATTCCAACGCCCGCCCACTTCATCACCCGAAAACTCACCGCTTAGCCCCTTGAAACCAGGAAAACGCCAGTCTGGCCCAACCTTCAGCGGGCTCATGCCCAAACCTTCAAATGCAGTGGCGATGCGAAACGTTTCCGGTGCATCTGGCGGCCCATGCCAGTCCCATTGCAAGCGCGTAATCAGACCCTCGGGCTGCGCCTGCAAGAAGGTTGAAACCCAGGCCTCCGGAAAAGGCAGGTGCACTGCAACCGCAACCAGATTGCGCACATCCAGCGAACTGATTTTGACCTGCCCGGCAGCAATGCTGCCGTCTTCCTGCGCATCCAACTGCAACTGCGCATTCAGAGGACCAATGCTGCGCTGATCTGGCAGATCCACCTTAAAGTTGTTGAGTGTGGTTCGGGTGCCACCCAAGTGGTCTTTTTTCCAGTCAATGCGCCCAGACCAATTGCTCAGCACCAAGGACTCTTTCAAGCGCTCTCCGGCCAAAGTGACGCTGGACAATTCTGCATCCAGCGTCACGCCCTGAAGCGCCATTTTTTCGAAGCTTGCCCACAGGCGGACATCGCCACGGGCCTCAGGCAGCCAATTGGGCGTATCGACCCACTGACGCAATTCCCTTAACTCGACCCCATGCACATGCGCGTAAACTTCCCCACGCCATTGTGTTAGATCTGCAGGACGGGAGGTGAACAAGGGCGTGTGGAACTCCAGTTGCAATTCAAGCGGTGAGGTTTCATGCCCTGCCAGCGTTGCACTGACGGCAGCCTGATGAAAATTCAACAGGTTTTTGGTGCGCAACTGCAACTGATTCACCACCAGTTCAGGCGCCTTGCGCATGTCATCAAGCCACACCAGACGCGAATTGCGCACTTGTATGTCGCCTTGCTTCAGAAGCCAGGCCAGCGCAGCGCTGTCGCCCTCTCCTTGTGCCGTCACAGGCAGGCCGGCCACCCAAACAACGCCTTTTTCATCGCGGCGGATGTCCAGTTCTGCCTCTTCAACCACCAAATGAGACAAGCGGGGTTCCAGCGTGGCCAGAGAGGCCCATGACAAAGAGGCACTCACAGAAGGCAAACTCAAGGCGGTTTCACCCGAATCGCCTTTTAGCTCGATGTCTGACAACACCAGCCAAGGCTCAAGCCCCCACCAGGACACCTGCATGTTTCCCAGCACCAGTTGCCGACCCAACATGCGGGAAATCGCTGCCTCCAGCTCAGGCTTGTATTCTTCAGCGTGCGGTACAACAATGTATTTCAGGGCAAGCACCAAGGTGCACACCGAGAAAAACAACACCAGAAGGGAATTAATCAGCAGCCGTTTCATCCGGACCCACAATAGCAAGTGCATAGGCAAAATGTCAGAATGACTTTTTGACAAGGCGCACATAAACCTCGATTTTAACCTCTTGTACAAACAATAGCTCTGACCCAAGCGAAGAAAACATGGAAGATCAAACAAGTCTGTGGCCGGCACACTCGGCTTTTGCACAACGCTGGATCTACAGATTTCCTGCATGGATAGAGGCATTTGAACCTGAAAAAGCGCTGTTGTGCGTGGTTTCGGACACACTGGAGGCGCTGCTACCCGAGCAGGGGGAAGCCGAGATCAAGCGCCAGTTGCGCCTGACGCGGCAACGTTTGATGCTGGAAATCATGCGGCGCGACCTCCTGGGTCTGGCCACGCTGCAGGAGGTGACGCACAGCCTGTCGCTGATGGCCGACCACCTGATTGATGTAGCTTGCCGCTGGGCACATGAACAGATGGTGGCGCGTTACGGCGAACCTGCCGACCAAGACAGCCTGATCATCATTGGCATGGGGAAACTGGGCGGCAAGGAACTCAATGTCTCTTCAGATGTTGATCTGATCTTCACCTACGGTTGCGAAAAGGAAACTGCGGGCGGCCCCACTGGCAAGAAACTGAGCCACGCAGAATTTTTTGCACATGTCGGAAAGCGCGTCATCAACCTGATTTCCGACCCCACCGAAGACGGCTTTGTATTTCGGGTGGACATGCGTTTACGCCCGAACGGCGATTCGGGTCCTTTGGTGGCGAGCCTGGACATGCTGGAGGAGTATTTTTTCGTTCAAGGCCGGGAATGGGAACGCTACGCCTGGATAAAATCGCGGGTGGTGAACCGGGCAGCCAGACAGGCTTTGCAGCCCAATTTCGACCAGCAATGCAATGCCTTGGAAAAACTCAAGAAACCCTTTGTTTTCAGACGTTATCTTGACTTCGGTGCCATACGCGCCCTGCGCGACCTGCATCACCAGATTCGTCAGGAAGTGCGCAAACGCGAACGCGGACAAGACGCCGGAAGCGTGCACGTCAAGTTGGGTCGGGGCGGTATTCGTGAAATTGAATTCATGGCACAGGTGTTCCAGTTGATTCGTGGCGGGCGGGAGCCGGAGCTGCAAATTCGCGCCACACTCGACGTGCTGAAATTGTGTGCGCAAAAAGGGCTGATTGAAGAAGAGGTCAGAGACAAACTGACGCAAGCCTACGATTTTTGGCGGCGACTGGAACATCGCCTGCAATATGTCGAGGATGCACAAACACATCTTTTACCGGCAGATGAAGGCGTCAGGCAGCAAATGGCCATTGCCATGGGCTTGCAAACCACTGAAAGCCTGAATCAGGCCATTCAAGTCTGGCAAGACTTCGTCGACCAGCAATTCCAGTGGGTGTTTTCGGACAAACAAGACGATGAACACGATGAGGTCAGCGCCACACAGTGGCCGCAGGCCTGGATAGACCGGTTTTCCAATGTCGTTCAGGCGCAGTCACGCTGGAGCGACCTGTTGAACTCCCCGCGCTATAAAAGCCTGCCGCAAGCACACCGAGAGCGTCTGGACAGACTGCTGCCCGCACTGGTGCAGGCCTGCACCGAGGCAGCGGACCCGGACACCGCTTGGTCGCGCAGCGTGGGGCTCTTGGAAAGCATTGCAAGACGCGGGGCGTATTTGTCTTTGCTCGATGAGTTTCCGGCCGCGCGAACGCGGGTGGTACGTTTGCTAAGCGCCAGCGAGTGGGCCGCCAACTATCTGAAATCCCATCCGATTTTATTGGATGAGATGCTGGACGAACGCAATTTGTACGCCCGTCCTGATTGGCCTTTGTATGAGGCCGACCTGAGAAAAAGCCTGAACCTGGCCCGTCTGCCGGACGGCAGTCCGGACCTTGAGGTTCAAATGAACCTGACGCGCGAATTGCATCACACCCAAGTGTTTCGCCTGTTGGCGCAGGATCTGGAAGGCTACTGGACGGTGGAACACCTGTCCGACCAACTCTCCGAACTGGCAGACAGCACCTTGGCCGCCATTCTGGATGAAGCTTGGAAACAGGTGCCCAAACGACACACCGACCATCCGAAATTCGCCATCGTGGCCTACGGAAAACTGGGCGGAAAAGAACTGGGATATGCCTCCGACCTCGACATTATTTTCCTGTTCGACGACCCGCACCCGCAAGCCGCAGATTTGTATGCCAAGCTTGCCCAACGCATGAGCCGTTGGCTAAGCACGCAAACCTCTGCCGGCATCTTGTTTGAAACGGATTTTCGTTTGCGACCCAATGGTGCTGCAGGCTTGCTGGTGTCCAGCCTGCAGGCCTTTGACGCCTATCAAAAACGTGAAGGTGGCGTGGGCGCCTGGGTCTGGGAACATCAGGCGCTGACCCGTGCCCGGTATTGTGTGGGCGACCGCGAACTGGGCGAAGGATTTGAGAAATGCCGCGTTGAAGTGCTCAGAACCCCCCGAAACATTCCAGCGTTGGCGCTAGAAGTGATGTCCATGAGGAAACGCATGCACGAAGGGCATCCCAACCCGACCGACCTGTTTGACATCAAGCACAACGAAGGCGGCATGGTGGACATTGAATTCATTGTGCAATTTCTGGTGCTTGCCCACAGCCCGCAACATGCAGAACTGACAGCGAATGTCGGGAATATTGCGCTGTTGAAACGCTGCGCCGCCCTGGGCCTGATTGAGGAAACATTGGCAACCGATGTGGGTGATGCCTACCGGAGTTTGCGGGCAAAACAGCACGCCATGCGCTTGGACGGAAAAGAAACGCCAAGAACCCCGTTTACCGAATTTGACAGGGAAATTGCCGCGGTAAAACGTCTTTGGCAAGAAACCATCGTGGCGGCATCGGTGCAAAACTAAAAACCTATTTGGGAATTGCCACCTGATTCATGCGAACCAGTACCACTTCTGCCCGGCGGTCCAGCGATTCGGAACCCCGGTTTCTGTCGAAATAACGCGGAGCCGGCAGCATGGCTGCCAAGCGCGCGGCCTGACCGGCATCCAGTTGTGAAGCACTGACACCGAAATAATAACGGCTGCCAGATTCCACGCCGTAAACGCCGTTGCCGATTTCCACCACATTCAAGTAAATTTCAAGGATGCGGTGCTTGGACATGACGGCCTCTATCATCCAAGTGATGATGAGCTCTTGGCCTTTGCGAATATAACTGCGCTGGCTGTTGAGAAACAGGTTTTTTGCCAACTGCTGGGTAATGGTGGACCCGCCGTGAGTCACCCTGCCCCGTTTGTCATTGCGTTCACGGGCTTTTTCAATGGCTTCCCAATCAACCCCGAAATGCTGTGTGAATCGCGTGTCTTCGGCAGCAACCGCCGCCCGTTTCATCTGGCTTGAAATTTTTTCATAGGGTATCCAGACATGCTGCAATTGAGCCTTGGGATTTTTCTCACGCATCTGGGACAAGCGGATTTCCATAAACCGTGTGGTATTGGGATTCACAAACTTCCACCAGACCACGCAACTGAAAAACCACAACTGCACCAGCAGCACTAAAAGCACAAACACCAGAGCGGCGCGGCGCAGGTATCGGAAAAAGGCTTGCATTACATCGCTTTCAGGAAAGAGTCGCGGGCCGCCTGCAATACGCTGGACGTTGGCGGCCTGACGCCTCGCCACACCAGAAAGGCTTCCGCGGCCTGTTCAACCAACATGCCCAAACCATCGGCCACCGGCACAGAAAACGCAGCGGCCTGGTTCATGAATACCGTTGGCCGGGCTCCATACATCATGTCGTATGCCAACTGCACACCTTCAAACCAAGCGGGATGCAAGGCAATGGGTTCACCGGCCAAACCGCTCGATGTGCCATTCACAATGATGTCGGTGGGCACGGGGTCATGTTCAAACCCACCCGCCTCAATGTGTACAGATGCGAAACGCTCCTTTAGACGCTCCGCCAGTGCACGGGCCTTGTCCGGCGTTCTGTTCAACACCACCAAACTGCTTAAACCGGCCTCCAGCAATGGCTCCAGCACGCCGGCAACCGCACCGCCCGCCCCCAGCATCAACAGCCTGCGGTTCGCAAGAGAACCGGTCAGCCGGGTCAGGTCAGCCAGAAGACCCGCACCGTCGGTGTTGTCGCCTGCCAAGCCGCCACCGGGTAGAAAGCTCAAGGTATTCACCGCGCCGGCGCTGCGGGCCCGGTCGGTCAGGCTGTCACACACATCAAAGGCCTCAAACTTGAAGGGCACCGTCACATTTGCGCCTTTCATCCCGGCAGCCCGCATTGCG